>PLBD01000604.1 GCA_003135315.1 Acidobacteriaceae bacterium
TCAGCGTGTAGCCCATCTTCAGCGCGCGCTGGCGCAGCGTGACGTTGTGGTTCTTCGATCCGGTGAAGTACTGCATCGCGGCGCCGTACGATTCCGCCGGCAGCAGCCGCACGTCCACCTGCATGCCGCTGCGCAGCTTGAAGCTGACTTTGTTGTCGCCTTTGGCCAGGACCTGCTGAATGCCGGGGAAGCGCAGGATTTCCTCGATCAGCTCGCCGCGTTGCTTCTCATTAACGCAGCACGGCCCGGTGATGAGCACGTCGAGATCGCCAACCGTTTCGCGCCCGCGCCGCAGCGAACCGGCGGGCGTGATCTTCTCGATGCCTTTGATGTGTTTCAGGTGCTCAGTCAGCTTTTCGGCGGTGCGGTCGGCTTCGTCCAGCAGAAAGCGTCCGGAGATGCGGCGATAGTCTTCAATCGCCTTCAGGATTTTCTGCTCGCTCTTCTCGCTCAGGCGCGGCAGTTCGCGCAGCTTGCCCTCGCGCGCCAGTTTCTCCACGCCGGCCAGATCGCTCACCTGGAAGGCGCTCCACAGCAGCGCAATCGTCTTCGGCCCCAGTCCCTGGATCTTCAGCAGCTCCAGCATGCTGGGACGGTATTTCTGCAGTAGATCTTGATGCGACGAGAGCTTGCCTTCGCGATTTAGCTCCTGGATATTGGCTGCCATACCTTTGCCGATGCCGGGAATCTCCAGCAGCTTCTTCGGCTCGTCCAGCAGCTCCGAGACCTGTTGCGGATGTCCCTCCAGCGCCTCGGCGGCGCGGCGATAGGAACGAATGCGGAACGAGTCGTCGCCATTGACCTCCATCAGGTCGGCGGTCTCGTAGAAGATGTTGGCGATGGCCTTGTTGTCCAACGAAAGTACCCGTGCGGAATTGTAACGCGTCGCGGGCTTGTTATTCCGAGCTGTTTTGAAGGGCGCAGCTTTAGCCATGCCCTGAGCCTGTCGAATGGGTACGCCGCTGCAAGTAGTTTATTCTTGTCATCACGAGGAGGCCTTCAGGGACTGTGTCGCAACCGGAATTGCGACTTGGCGGCGGAGTAACAGTTCGAGAAACGATCAATCCAGCCGCGCAGCGGCGGGATGTCGTTAGGCGTGGGCGTTAGCCCACGCTCGGAGTGCAACAAAACCCGAGCCGCAGAGCGGCGGCAGACGGTTGCGACACCGTCCCCTTAGGCCGACGAGGGATCTGCTTTCCTTAGCTTCGCAAACATTACCGATAACAATCATGTCGGAAAAGCACTCAGTCTCGATAAAGCCCGCGCGCAACCTCCTGGGAAGTCTGCGCGTGCCCGGCGACAAATCCATCTCGCATCGCTATGCCATGCTGGCGGCGCTTGCCCCTGGTCGCTCGCGCTTCGACAACTTTGCCCCCGGCGCCGACTGCGCCAGCACTCTGGCATGTGTTCGCGCGCTCGGCTGTAATGTTGAGCGCGATGAAAAGGGCGCAGTCGTCATCGAGGGCCTGGGCCCGCAACTCCACGCGCCGAATGCGCCGCTCGATTGCGGCAATTCCGGCTCGACCATGCGAATGCTCTCCGGCATTCTGGCCGCGCAGCCTTTCACCTGCGAACTGATCGGCGACGAATCGCTGTCGCGCCGCCCCATGAAGCGCGTCATCGAGCCGCTGACGCAGATGGGAGCCGAAATTCACTCCAACGGCGACCGTGCCCCGCTGCGAATCATCGGCGCAAAGCTGCATGGCATCGACTACTCGCCGCTCGTGGCCAGCGCGCAGGTGAAGACGTCAGTCTTGTTCGCCGGATTGCTCGCGGAAGGGAAGACGACCGTTGCGGAGCCGGCCCGCACCCGCGATCACGGCGAGCTGGCGCTGCGCGCTTTCGGCGCAGAAGTTGAGCGGACGAAAAACACCGTCAGCATCGCCGGCGGTCAGGTGTTGCATCCGCTGGAGGCGTTTGTGCCGGGCGACATTTCCTCCGCGGCGTTCTTCCTCTGCGCGGCCTCGATCTTTCCCGAGTCCAACCTGGTGATCGACGGCGTGCTGCTGAACCCCACGCGCTCGGCGCTGCTGGACGTGCTCGCCGCCATGGGCAGCCGCATCTCGATCGTGCGCGTCGAGGAGAGCCATGGCGAGCTGGTGGGGACCATCGCGCTGGTGCCGGGGCAGGGAAGACATGTGCGGATCGAAGGAGCTCTGACCGCGCTGTTGATCGATGAGCTTCCCGTGCTCGCCGCGATCGCTCCATTTACTGCGGGAGGACTGGAAGTCCGCGATGCGGGCGAGCTGCGCGTAAAAGAATCCGACCGGCTGAGTGCGGTCACTCGCAACCTTCAGGCGATGGGCGCGCAGGTCAAGCAGACGGACGATGGATGGCGCATTCCCGGCGGCCAGCATCTGCATGGCGCTGAGATCGAGAGCTACGACGATCACCGTATCGCCATGGCGTTCGCTGTCGCTTCCCTGCGCGCCGAAGGCGAGACGCTCATCCGCAACGCCGGCTGCGTCGCCATTTCCTATCCGGCGTTCTTTGAGGACCTGGAAAAGCTGGTGGAGCGGTAGCGCTAAACTTTGTGTCATCCCGACCGAGGACTTCAGTCCGAGTGGAAGGACTTGCTGTTTTGCTGTGCGCGTCGCCCAAACTCATCCAGAATTGTCATCACGAGCCGACTGAAGTCGGCGAGGGATCTGCTGTTCTCGCACCACGCCAAAAAGATGTCGGGTCACTACACCTTCGCATTCGGTTCAGGGTGGAGCACCGCTTAAGCGGTGCAGTTCAGAGCTCCGATAACCATTCCGGCTTTAGCCGCTGAGGTCGAAAGCATTACCTCAGGCGCTAAAGCGCGCCCCGTTTGGCGAGCGTTTGATGCACGCCTGGAAGGCGTGCTCCACCCGAAAATGGATACAGTAATTTCAGAATCGCAGGGTGCCCCGTTCTAGCCTGCCTATGGCTAGGGCGGGGCCTTCCAGCCCCAACAAGAATCACTCTGACGCTTGATACTCCCCTTCGCGCTCGATCTCCGAAACTTGTATCGCCGCAACCCCAGCCTTCTTCAGCGCCTCGTTGAACTTCGCCAGTTGCGCGCTCTTCAGTTGCGTCCACGCGGCCATGCCGGCCTTTGCCGCCTGCTCGGACTCGCGATAAAGTTCGATCGCCTGCGACGGCACCGCACGGTCGCTGCTCTCCACCACGCGCAACGCCGATCCCAGCCCTGAGCTGGCCGACTCCAGCCCGCTGATCGCCCCGGGTGTCGTCCTCTCGCCCTTTTCGATCTTCCCAATGAGCAGGTTCAGCTCCGTCACCTGGGTGAGCAGTTCCGGATGCTGCTTCAAGCTTTGCGCTTCGATCTCGCTCAGACGCTTCTTGACTGCTCCAATTTCGGCCAGGGCTTTACGGCTGTTCCGCACTTCGGCGAAAAACTCCAGGCCAAGGCGAAGCTGCTCATCCAGCTCGGCTCGCGTCGCCTGTGCCCGCGGATCCATCTCCACCTTCAACGTCTGCGTCAGCGCGTTGCCATCCACCGTCAGCTTCAGTTGATACTCTCCCGGCACTGCGCGCGGCCCACGCGGCGCGCCAAAGCCTTCGTCTTCTTCGGTCTCGGGATTGCCACCGGAACTGCCCCAGCGCAAGTCCCACACGAAGCGATGCGCGCCGGCGGTGTTCTCCAGAACAACCGGCTTCGGGAGCCAGCGTTCCGCAATCGGCATGGGCGGATGCGGTTGCTCCTTGGGCGCTCCGCTACGGTAACGGCGCACTAGCGGCAGAGCAGAACCTACCAAGCCGTTGAAGCCTCTTGCGTTGGTGATTTCCAGCGTCACATTCTTTGCCGCCACTGGAAGGTAGTAGTCGATGATGGCGCCGTCGGGCGGGTTCTTCGCCGTCGGCTCTTCCGGCGGCAGGGGACTGCCCAGGAAAACGTCATTGTCGACACGGATTGCCGTCGCCGGTTTATAGAGTTGGGCAGTCGCTGTCGCTAGCGGATTCAACTGCCGCAGCAGCGTGATGTCGTCCAGGATCCAGAACGAGCGTCCGTACGTCGCGATGGCCAGATCGTCACCATGAATCGTGATGTCACGGACCGAGGTGACCGGCAGGTTCAACGGCAAAGGCTGCCAATGATCGCCGTCATCGAAGGAAACGTAAACTCCGAGCTCGGTTCCGGCGAACAGTAATCCCTTCTTTCCGGTGTCCTCGCGAATCGCGTTCACGAAGGCGTTGGCCGCAATTCCACTCACAATCGGATGCCAGCTTTTTCCATAGTCGCGCGTGCGATAGATGTATGGCGTCTGGTCGTCGAGCCGGTGACGGTCAACCGCGACATACGCGACGGCCGGATCGAAGTGCGAAGCCTCGAGCATCGCGATCTTGCTCCAGTCGCTCAGTCCGGGCGGCGTTACATCCTGCCAGCTCTTGCCGCCGTCGCGCGTGACGTGCAGCAACCCGGTATCGCTGCCCGCCCAGATTTCGTCGGCCTTCAGCGGCGATGGCGCTATGCTGAAGACCACGCCATAGCCGCGCGGCTTGGAGTTCTGCACCGTCGCCGGCCCCGACGGCTTTTCGCTCGCACTGGCCTCCGCTCCGGTGAGATCCGGACTGATCTGCTGCCAGTGCAGTCCGCCGTCGGTGGTCTTCATCACGTACTGCGTTCCCAGATACAGCGCGTTCTTCTCCGCCGGCGACAGCACCAGCACCGGGGTCCACGGGTCGCGGTATTTGCGCTGATTGATTTCGCTGCCGAAGTTCTGCATCGGCCAGGGCGTGATGTCCTGGCTGAACGAGGTCCGCCGGTCAAAGCGCACCACGCTTCCATAAACGCCGCTGGCATAAAGAATGTTGGAATCGCTGGGATCGGGCACAATCCAGCCGCTCTCCCCTCCGCCCACCATAAACCAGTCGCGTCCCGTGATGTTGCCATGATCGGTGCGGTCAGGAACCGCGACCGAGCCGGTGTCCTGCTGCGCGCCGTACACGTGGTAGGGAAATTCGTTGTCGGCAATGACGTGATACAGCTGCGCCGTCGGCTGGTTGAACCACGAGGACCACGTCTGCCCGCGGTTCACGCTGACGGCCGTGCCCTGGTCGGTGCCGACGATCAGGTGCGACGAATCCCTGGGATCGACCCAGAGCTGGTGATAGTCGTCGCCGCCCGGCGCGCCGCGCACAATCGAGATGGTCTTGCCGCCGTCCTCCGACTTATACAGCGCGATGTTCGGCATGTAGATGACATCGGGATTATTCGGATCAATCGTGACGCCCATGAAATACCACGCCCGGCTGGTGATACGCGGATCGCCATTGGCCAGCGTCCAGGTATTGCCGCCATCGTCGGAGCGATAGAGCCCCGACTTCTTCCCCGCATCGATCAACGCATACACCCGTTTGCCATCGGGCGCGACGGCCACGCCTACGCGGCCCCAATCGCCCTCGGGAAGGCCGTTGCCGGTGAGTTGCGTCCAGCTCGCGCCGCTGTCGGTGGAGCGATAGATGCCCCCGCCCGGACCGTTGATCGGAGCGTAAGTGCTCCACGGCGGACGGTGCGTGCTCCACGTGCCTGCGAAAAGAATGTTCGGGCTCGCGGCAGCAATGGCGAGATCGGAGACGCCGATGTTCGTGCCTTTATCCAGCACATGCGTCCAGGTAGCACCGCCATCGGTCGACTTGAAGACGCCGCGCTCGGTATTGGGCCCGTAGGCGTGGCCCAGCGCTCCCACGTACACGACATCGGCGTTGTGCGGATCGACGACGATGCGGCTGATCTGCCGCGAATCTCGCAAGCCGATATTCCTCCAGCTCTGCCCGCCGTCGGTGGATTTGTACACGCCATCGCCCGAACTGAGTGCGGAACGAATGTCGGACTCGCCCGTGCCGGCATAAAGGACATTGGGATTCGAAGGCGCAACCTCCACGGCGCCGATGGATGCGATGGGCTGTCCATCGAAGACGGGGTTCCAGGTCACGCCCGCATCGGTGGTCTTCCACACGCCGCCGTCGACCGCTCCGAAGTAAAACACGGCTCCGCCGCCGGGGACGCCCGTGACCGCGGCCGCGCGCCCGCCGCGAAACGGCCCGATCAGCCGCCATTGCAAGCCGCCGAGCAGTTCAGGTGAGACTGTCTGAGCAGCAGCGGAGATGGTGAGAAATAGTACCGCAAAAGCAATAACGGTGAAATGGCAGATGCGTCTGGCGCGATGACTCAATCGAAGGTCCTCTACCTGCAAAGTTGTGTGCGAATAGATTACACTTTCGCGATGCAGGTGGGTGGCGCACGCCTTCAGGCAAGAGGGTTTTGACGGGGCGCAGCTTTGGCTGCGCCGTAAGAGGTGGAGAGAGAATTGGCCTTTAGGGTCCGCGTGAGAACTAAGTTTGATCTCCGCCGGTGGAGTACTACACACGAAAGAAGAACCCCGAAGGGGTGGAAATGCAGTTAGCCCAGGACGGAGCGATAGCGGAGTCCTGGGTAAAGTGGGAAAAAGATCGGAGTCCCGTAGGGACGGTACAGGTTCTCACGCCGACACTTTAGGCCCTGGGGCCAGTTTCCTCAGTGGCTAAAGCCGGAATTTATGGTTCCGTTTAACGGCACGCCTAAAGGCGTGCCCCTTCAAATCCTGGATCCCTGATCGCGGTGCCGGCCACCGCCTCGATCATAAAGGTGACTTATTTAATGTCGATGAAGCGAATCCTGAGCACTCTCTGTTTTGCATTTCTATCCAGCATCACTTTCACGTCTCACCTCCAGGCCCAACTCGACACCTCGCTCCTCACCGAGATGCGCTGGCGCAACGTCGGGCCATTTCGCGGCGGCCGCACCCGCGCCGTTTGCGGCGTCGCCAGCCAGCCAAACGTTTTCTACGCCGCAGCGGTGAATGGCGGCGTGTGGAAGAGCACCGACTACGGCCGCACGTGGAATCCCATCTTCGATCGCGAGCCGACCGGCTCCATCGGCGCAATCGCGGTTGCGCCCTCGGACCCGAACATCGTCTACGTCGGCAGTGGCGAAGGCTTGCATCGGCCCGATCTGTCGGTCGGCGACGGCATCTACAAGTCCACCGACGCCGGCGCAACCTGGACCCATCTTGGCCTGCGCGACGGCCAGCAGATTTCCGTGATGGCAGTTGACCCGCGCGATCCTAACCGGCTCTTTGTCGCCGTGGCCGGCCATCCCTACGGGCCGAATCCCGAACGCGGCATCTACCGCTCTACCGACGGCGGCCAGAACTTCGAGAAGGTCCTCTACAAGGACGAGAACATCGGCGGCAACGACGTCGAGATCGATCCTTCCGATTCCAACATCGTTTATGCCACATTGTGGGAGGCGCGTGAAGGCCCGTGGGAGAACGGCGAATTCAGCGGCACGAATGCCGGAATCTTCAAATCCACCGACGGCGGTAAGACCTGGCGCCAGCTCGCGGGCGGCCTGCCCAGCGGCATCATTCAGGCGTACATCACAATCGCGCGCAGCGATCCTAAACAGTTGTTTGCCGTGGTCGCCATCAAGGGCGGCATCGAACTCTACCGCTCTGCCGACGCAGGCGCGACCTGGTCAACGGTGACCACCGATCCCCGCCCCAGGCCGCGCATTGGCGGCGGCGACCTGCCGATCGCGGCGATCGATCCTAAGAATCCCGATGTCGTCTATGTGACGAGCACGGTAACCTGGAAGTCGACCGACGGCGGCAAGACGTGGACCGGATTTCGCGGCGCGCCCGGCGGCGACGATTACCAGAACATCTGGATCAATCCCAACGATCCCCAGACCATCATCCTGACCAGCGACCAGGGCGCGATTGTCACCGTGAACGGCGGCCAGACCTGGAGTTCCTGGTACAACCAGCCGACCGCGCAGCTCTATCACGTCAACGCCGACAACTCATTTCCGTATCGCCTGTGCAGCGGCCAGCAGGAGAGCGGCTCGGTCTGCATCGCCAGCCGCGGCAACGACGGCGAGATCACCTTCCGCGACTGGCATCCCGTGGGCGCCGAGGAATACGGCTATGTGGTGCCCGATCCGCTCAATTCTGACATCATCTTCGGCGGCAAGCTCACGCGCTATGACCGGCGCACAGCCCAGGCGCAGAACATCATACCGCTGCCGCTGGGCGCTCCCGATTTTCGCGTGATCCGTACCGAGCCTATCGCCTTCTCGCCCTTCGATCCGCACCTGATGTACTTCGCCGCCAACACGCTGTGGGCCACGTCCGACGGCGGCCAGAGCTGGAAGCAGGTCAGCCCCGACCTTACGCGCAAGACCTTCCCGGTGCCTGCGGCCGTGGGAATCTACAGCTCCGATCCGGCTGCCCAGCCCAGGCAGCGAGGGGTCATCTACGCCCTGGCGCTGTCGCAGATGGACAAGAACATCATGTGGGCGGGAACCGATGACGGACTGATCTGGCTCACTACCGATGCGGGCGCGAATTGGAGCAACGTCACGCCGCCGCAGTTGTCGGCGTGGCAAAAAGTTTCCGTGCTGGAGGCGAGTCACACCGACGCCAACACAGCCTACGCGGCCATCAACACCCTGCGGCTCGACGACCTGCGCCCGCACATTTATCGCACCCGCGATTCCGGCAAGACCTGGACGGAGATCGTCAACGGCATTCCGGCCAACGAGAACACCAATTCCGTCCGCGAAGATCCCTTGCGCCGGGGCCTATTGTTCGCCGGAACCGAGCTCGCCGTGTACGTCTCCTTCGACGACGGCGAGCACTGGCAATCGCTGCGGCTCAACATGCCCGCCACTTCAATTCGCGACCTGCTCATCAAGGACAACGACCTGGCCGTGGCGACCCACGGCCGCGGCTTCTGGATTCTGGACGACATCACGCCTTTGCGCCGGCTGGACCAAACCGTTCTGGCCAGCGATGCCTATCTGTTTCCTCCTGAGCCTGCCCTGCGCATCCATTGGAACGCAAATACCGACACGCCGCTGCCGCCGGACTATCCTGCCGGACAGAATCCTCCGGATGGCGCAATCTTCGACTATTACTTGAAGTCTTCCGTCTCCGGCCCTGTGACGCTGGAGATTATGACCAGTAAAGGCCAGTTGCAGCGGCGCATCTCCAGCGCCGATCCGCTGCCGCCTCCCGACCCGCAGCTCGCCATCCCGTCCTATTGGGTCCGCCCCCCGCAACCGTTGTCTGCTGCTGCCGGATTCCATCGCTTCATCTTCGATCTGCATTACGCGCCGGTGCCGGGTATCAAGCCGGAGTATCCCATTAGCGCGATACCGGGGAACACCCCGCCCCAGCCGACCTCGCCCTGGATCATGCCGGGACGATACAGCCTCATCCTGACCGTGGAGGGCCGGCGATACGCCGTGCCGCTCAGAATCGACATGGATCCGCGGGTGAAAACCGCCCTTGCCGATTTGCAGAAGCAGTTCGACGCGTCGTATTTGGTTTACCAGGATCTGCTGGCTCTGCAGCCCGTAGTGATAAAAGCTGACGCCGCCCGTGCGCAACTGAAAGCGATGCGCGCGAAGGCTTCGGGAGCGCAGGCGGCGAAGCTCGACGAGGTCAGCAAGAAGCTGGACGCAGTGGCCGGAGGTGAGGGAAGACGCCGGCGCGGACCGCACACCGACAGCCTGACCGGCGTCCGCGATTCCTTGCTCCAGATGCTCACCATGCTGCAGGAAGTCGATCTGGCGCCGACCACACAGGCAGCGCAGGCGCTGCCGAGGCTGCATCAATCAGCCGCGTCACTGATCGAGCAGTGGAACCAATTCGAGGCCGCGGACTTGGCCCCGCTGAAACTCCAGCCGTGAAGGGCAGTTGCCAGTGGCTAGTGGTCAGTTGCCGGTTGTTGATTTGCGGACGCACGGATCGCTTTGTTGGCGCGACGAATACAGGCTACGGAAAAGTCGATCTTGGAGTGCTTCGTAACAGGGCACGACTTCTAGTGTCTGCGTGAGAACTAGCTTTTCTTTTTGGCAGTGGAGTAGAAAGCTCGAAAAACAGAGCGCCGAAGGCGCGGAATCATGATAGCCCAGGACGGAGCGAAACCGGGGCCCCCGATTCGCGCTTCTTTTGCGCGAATTGGGGTGGGAAGCGGAGTCCTGGGTAAGGTGAGAGAAAATGCCGAGCCCCTCGGGGGCGACACAGTTCTGTTTCCGACTTTTGCCGCAGCGTCCTTCAGCCGTGCCAGCCGCGGGATACGTGACGCCGAAAGGTTATCAGGGAAGATTGCACCATCGCTGGCGTTTGTCCGTCTCGGCAATCGACTGCCGTTTTGCGATAATGGATTCAGCGTCGCATGTGGGCCCGTAGCTCAAGTGGATAGAGCATCAGCCTTCTAAGCTGAGGGTTGCTGGTTCGATTCCAGCCGGGCCTACCATTTCTTCTACAGCGAAGTTCCTCGCCTCACCAGGCTGAACACGCGAACCAGGAACACGACAAGAGTGACGACAATCGCTCCCAGCGTCACCACGGGAAACGCCGGGCTGAGTCCTGTGCTCCGGCCTAACGCGATCTGCAGTACGATCCAGTTCAGCCAGGCGAAGGTCCACATCACTTCGGCTTTCAGCCAGCCGGCCAATTCCAGCGTCAACGGTTGCAGCCTTGTTCTCAGCTCGGCGGTCGCGCCCAACCCGTCGTTGAATCGCAGGGAAATGCGGCTGATGAGCGTGAGGAAGCCATAGAGCAGGAGCCCGACGATCGGCAGCATCCAGATGCTGCTTTTCGGTCCGTAGCTGTTGGGTGGCCCCGATACGCCGAAGTGGGTGGGAACCAGCGCCGGCAGTTGTGACCAGAAGATGCCCACCGACACAAACATGAAAACCAGGCCGATAATTGCGATCGTATCCGGCAGCTTACGCATATTCATGATTCGCCCGAATCGCGATGAGCTCTTGGCAATAGGTCAGGGCCAGTCGCTAATTGCTAATCGCTAATCGCTAATCGCTAATCGCT
>PLBD01000506.1 GCA_003135315.1 Acidobacteriaceae bacterium
GGCCATCTCGAAGTCCTGGGTCAACTCCAGCGCGTCGACTGGGCAGGCGTCTTCGCACAGTCCGCAAAACATGCAGCGGCTCAGGTCGTAAGTGAACTCCGTGAGCTCCTTGCGGCGGGTCTTCTCGTTGCGCTGGCTGCCCACGATGATGAGGTTCTCGGGACAGGCGACCGCGCACAGGTCGCAGGCGATGCACAACGTCTCATTGGTGTCGGGATTGTTGTTGAGGCGCGGGGCCCCGCGAAAACGCTCGGCTATCTGCGGCCGCTGCAACGGATACTGCTCGGTGCAGACGTTCTTCGGGTCCTGGTTGCGGAAGGTGACCTTCAGCCCCTTGATCAGATCGACGAACAGCATCTTGCGGAGAACCGTGTTCATCCTCATCCCTCGATGGAGTGCAGTGTAGCACAGCGGACACCGCTCTTCGCTTTTAGCTTTTAGCTCTTAGNNAGCTCTTAGCTCTTAGCTCTTATCTCTTATCTAAATGCTAAATGCCACGCTCATGGCGAACCGCGGCCTTTGTAGCTTACAATTTCTACACACATGCGGTTTCTTGCAGGGACATTGCTCACGCTTGCCACGGCGAGCTTGCTGGTCGCGCAGCAGAACGTCGCGCCGGGAGCTGCGAATGTTCCGGCAAACGAGCCAGCCGCAGCTCAGACAAATTCCCAACCAGCGCCGTCACCGCCAGCCGTCACTCCAGACAGCGCCTCCTCAGCACCCGCGGCCGGGGCGTCTTCGCCGCCTTCGGCGGATCAAACCGGAGCAGTTTCTACTGCGCCGCTGGGAACGGCTCTGGTTCCCACGGTCACGCGCCGCGAAGCTGCCGAGGCCAAGCGCCAGTTTCAGGCGGGTGTGAAGTTGAAGTCGAAGGGCCATCTCGATGCGGCCTTCGATAAATTTTGCAGCGCCTCCGAGCTTGATCCCCGCAATGTCGATTACCTCACTGCCCGCGAGTTCACCCGGCAGGAACTGGTTATGCAGGCGCTGAAGCACGGCAACCAGGCGATGATGGAGCAGAACGAAATTGTCGCCATGGCTGACTTCCGTCGCGCACTGGAGTACGACCCGACCAACGATTACGCGCTGCAAAGGCTGCGCGACTCCTTGCCCGAACCCGAGCCGGCAGCGCAGACCGTCAGCGTCGCCGAGCAGTCCCTGCCCATCGAAGTGCAGCCCGCGGCGAAGCACCAGGACTTCCACTTCCGCGGCGACTCCCGCGAGCTGCTCACCGAAGTAGCGCGCGCGTACGGCATCAGCGCCCAGTTCGACGATTCCGTCAAGCAACAGCGTGTTCACTTCGACATTCAGGACGTGAACTTCGCCACCGCCATGCGGGCGGCCAACGACGTCACCAAGACATTCTGGGTGCCGCTCTCAGGCAAAAAAATCTTCCTGCTCACCGATACCGTCGAAAATCATCGCACTTTCGACCGCATGGGCCTGCAGACGTTCTACCTGCCGGAGCTGACCGATCAGCAACTGACGGAGATGAGCAACTCTCTGCGCGTGCTGCTGAACCTGCGCTTCATCGGAGTGGAGAAGGCGCAATCCGCCATCTCGATTCGGGCGGATTGGCCGGTACTGCACGCCGCCGACCACCTCATCCGCAGCCTGACCACCGGCCGCCCGGAAGTACTGCTCGACCTGCGCGTCTACGCCGTCAGCACCAGTCTGGCGCGCGCGCTGGGCACGGCGCTGCCCACCGAGTTCACCATCTTCAATATCGGCACGGTGCTTGCCGCACTAGGGCCCAGCGCCGGCAGCCTGATCAACCAGTTGATCTCTTCCGGCGGCATCAATCAGGCAAATTCCAGCGCCATCTCGGCCCTGCTGGCGCAACTGCAGAACTCAAGCAACGGGTCCATCCTCACCACGCCGTTCGTCACCTTCGGCGGCGGCAAGACGCTGACCGGAATCAATACTGGAGGCGTCGGCGTTACCCCGACCTTCAGCCTGAACGAGTCCTACATAAAGAACCTGGAGCACGTGACCTTGCGGGCCGCGCACAACGATCCCGCCGTGATGAAGATCGGCGAGCGCTATCCCATCATCAACGCCACCTTCGCTCCCATCTACAACAGCCCGGCTATTTCAAAGGTCATCGGCAACTCCAGCTACATCGCTCCCATCCCCTCGTTTAACTTTGAGGACCTGGGACTGGTCCTGAAGGTCACGCCCCTCATTCACTCCAGCGAAGATGTCTCCATGAAGCTGGAATTGCAGCTGCGTTCGCTGGGCACCACTAACAATAACGGCATTCCCATCATCAACAACCGCGAGTACACCGGTAACATCACGGTGAAGAATGGCGAGTCCAGCGTGGTGACCGGGTTGATCGACATGGACGACTCGCGCGGCGTCAATGGATATCCTTTCCTCGGAACCGTGCCCGGCCTCACCTACGCGGCCACGGTACACAACAAGAACGTTACCGAGGACGAGTTGCTGGTCGTTATCACGCCACACATCCTGCGCCTGCCCGAGCAAACGTCCTTCGCGGTGGAGCTGCCGCCGAGCCACTGAGAGCCTTGAGGCCAGGAACGTTCCATTCACTCAATACCACCTCACCGTTGGTTTGACTTACTCGTCTAACAGTCAGTAACGTTTTACTCGGTAACAACTTGCTTGGAGGAATAATGAAGCGCTGGTTTACGAGGCTGGCAGGCTTGCTCCTGCTGTCGGCCACATTGCCGCTGGGGGCGCAGAAACCGCAACCGGCTGCGACGCCGGCGGCGCAGTCGCAGACAGGCTCGCTTGACGTCGCCTCCTACGAGAAGCGCGTCAGCGTCAAGACGCTGCCCAACGGCTTGACGGTCGTTCTGTGGCGCAGGCCGGAAGCGCCGGTCTTCTCGTTCTTCACCATGGTTGACGCCGGCTCGGCGCAGGATCCGCTGAACGAAACCGGACTGGCGCACATGATGGAGCACATGGCCTTCAAGGGCACGCCCGACATCGGCACCAAGGATTACGCCGCCGAAAAGCCTGCGCTGGAGAAGGTGGAGCAGACGTATGCTGCCTACAACGCTGAGCGCGTCAAGCGCGTCGGACAAGACCCGCAGAAGCTGGCGCAGTTGAAGCAAGCCTGGCAGGACGCGATCAAGGCCGCCGATCAGTACGTCATCAAGAACCAGTTTGCTGAGGTCCTCGAAGCGCACGGCGGCGTCGGCGTCAACGCCTTCACCAACTACGACGAGACGGCCTACATGTACTCGTTGCCGTCGAACCAGATCGAGTTGTGGGCGGCGCTGGAATCCGATCGCATGAAGCACCCCGTGATGCGCGAGTTCTACAAGGAGCGCAACGTGGTGATGGAAGAGCGCCGCATGCGGACCGACAGCAAGCCCACCGGCCGTCTGATTGAGCAGTTCCTGGGCACCGCGTTCATGGCGAACCCGTATCATCGCCCGACCATCGGTTATGCCTCGGACCTCGAGAGCTTCTCCGCTACCGACGCGGCGGAATTCTTCAAGCGCTATTACGTGCCCAGCAACATGGTGATCGGGTTGGTCGGCGACCTCGATCCCGACCAGGTCTTCCCTATCATTGAGCGCTATTTCGGCCAGCTTCCCGCTGCGCCCAAGCCGACCGAAACTCACACCATCGAACCAGCGCAGAATTCGGTGCGCCAGGTCACCCTGCTGGACCCGTCGCAGCCCTTTTATCTTGAGGGCTATCACCGGCCCAGTTATCTTGCGCCTGATGATGTCGTCTACGACGCCATCTCCGACATTCTCTCCAACGGCCGCACCTCGCGTCTCTACCGCTCGCTGGTGCGCGATAAGCAGATCGCCGCCTACGCCGATGGTTCCACCGGATTTCCCGGCAACAAGTATGCGCACCTGTTCATCTTTTACGCTGTGCCGGTTCCCGGCCGAAAAACGGAGGATTTGCAGAAGGCCTTCGCCGACGAGATCCAGAAGCTGAAGACGCAGGACGTGACCGACGACGAGTTGCAGATGTTCAAGACGCGCACCAAGGCCGACCTGATCCGCGGCCTGGCCAGCAATGAAGGCCTGGCCGAACAGTTGGCTATCTACCAGACGCGCTACGGCGATTGGCGCGAACTGTTCCGCTATCTCGATCGCGTCGACAAGGTGACTAAGTCCGACATCCGCCGCGTCGCCAACCAGGTCTTCCAGGACACGAACCGCACGGTGGGAGTCATCCAGACGCAGACCGCGTCCAATCAGCCCGGTCCGGGAGCAGCCGCCGGCAAAGGAGCGGAACAGCAATGAGCGCGCGCATCCAATCGTGTTCGGGTAGTGCGGCGCTTCAGCGCCGCGTCCACGTCATAAACAATGAATTGTCATCCCGAGCGACGAGCCCGCTTCGGGCGAGGAGTCGAGGGACCTGCTGTTCGCTCGCAGCGCTTCTATGTCTCTTTCTGCTCACCACCCTAGCGCCTGCCCAGCAAATCACGCCCTGGAACAAAATCCAGGCGCCGCCGCTGCCCGCGTTCACGCCGCCTGAGCCCACGCGCGTGCAACTCGCCAACGGCATGGTCATTTTTCTACAGCCCGATCACGAGCTGCCGTTGATCAGCGCGACCGCTCGCATTCGCGGCGGTTCCATCTCCGAACCGCTAGACAAGATCGGCCTCACCGACATCTATGGCGATGTCTGGCGCACCGGTGGAACCAAGACGAAAACCGGCGACCAGATGGACGACTTCCTCGAAAATCGCGCCGCCAAGATCGAGACCGACAATGAGTCCGACTCCACCAGCATCTCGCTCAACTGCCTGAAGGGCGACTTCGACGCCGTCTTCGAAATGTACCTCGACCTGCTGCGCAACCCGGAGTTCCGCGACGACAAGATTCCACTCGCCAAGCAGCAGGTGTATACCAGCATCTCGCGCCGCAATGACACCGTCGATTCCATCGTTCATCGCGAGATGCTCATCATCGCCTACGGCAAGGACAACCCGTACGCGCGCGTGCCCGAATACGCCACGGTCGCCGCCGTCACCCGCCAGGATCTGCTGAACTGGCACCGGCAGTATGTTCATCCCAACAACATCATCTTCGGCATCAGCGGCGACTTCGATCCTCAGGCCATGGAAGCCAAGCTGCGCGCGGCTTTCGAGTCGTGGGCCAAAGGCCCCGAGGCGCACGATCCCGAGATCAAGTTCAGCGAGCCGAAGCCTGGCTACTACTTCGTCCGCAAGACCGACGTCAATCAGACCACCATCGCGATGCTCGACCTGGGCATCGAGCGCAGCAATCCTGACTATTACGCGGTCACGGTGATGAACGAGATCTTCAGCGGCGGCTTCTCGTCGCGGCTGGTCAACGATCTGCGCTCCGGTCGCGGCCTGGCTTATGTGGTCGGCGGCGGCGTGGGTTTAGGCTGGAACCATCCCGGCATCACCAACATCGAAATGCAGACCAAGAGCTCGACCACCGTTGAAGGCATCGGAGGCATGGACGATGAGATCGACGGTCTGGTGAAGAACGCGGCCACGCCCGAAGAGCTTAAGCGCGCCAAGGAAGACATCCTCAACTCCTTCGTCTTCCGGCTGGATTCGCCGGAAAAAGTGCTGCGCGAGAAGATGGCCTACGAGGCCTATCACTATCCGCTTGATTTTCTCCAGCGCTATCGCACCGAGGTGGAGAAGGTCACGGCCGAAGACGTCACGCGCGTCGCCCGGAAGTACGTACATAAGAACCAGCTGGCGGTGCTGGTGGTCGGCAATGACGCCGACTTCGACAAGCCTCTCAGTTCGCTCGGCCCGGTGACGAACGTGGACATCGCCATTCCTCCGCCGCCGGCGGGAATGATGGGCGAGCAAGGTCCGGGCGGGCAGTAACGAAGATCGTGCAGATGGAAGTGCAACCCATACGATCGGAGAAAGATTACGAGCAGGCGCTTCAGCGCGTTGAAGCGCTTTGGAATTCCGCTGTTGGTAGTCCGCAAGGGGGCGAATTAGAAGCCCTGGTCAACCTAATTGAGACCTATGAACGCGAACACTATCCGATTGGCCTGGGTTAAATAAGGGCGGTCTACCCTTTGTCGCCTTCCATTGACGACAGTTCCGTGAGCGCAACGTCATCGGGCGCAGCCCGTTAAGATAGACCCATGTCCTCCGAGCACCGCCATCCGCCCGGCCAGAACCTGCTCATCGATGCCGACGACACGCTCTGGGAAAACAACATTTACTTCGAGCGCGCCATTGCCAACTTCATCTCGTTCCTCAACCATCATGAGTACACGCCTGACCAGGTGCGCGAGGTGCTCTACGATGTCGAGCGCGAGAACATCCGCCAGCACGGCTACGGCATGAACAGTTTTGCAATCGCGCTGGTCAAATGTTTCGAGCAGCTGTCGGTCGAGCCGCTCACCCCCGCGTTGCACGAAACCATTCACGGCATCGCCTACACCATCGCCGAACATCCCATGGAACTGCTCCCGGAAGTCGCGGAAACGCTCGCCGATCTCGCGCAGCGCCATCATCTCTTCCTGGTGACCAAGGGCAACATCACCGAGCAGACCGGCAAGTTCGAGCGCTCCGGCCTGCAGGAACATTTCACCGCCGTCGAAGTCGTCGCGGAAAAGAACGCCCACGCCTACAACTCCATTGTCGAAAAATACGCTCTGGTGCGCGAGCAGACCTGGATGATCGGCAACAGTCCCAGCTCCGACATCAACCCTGCGCTCGAGGCCGGCCTGCACGCCGTTTTCGTTCCCCATCGCAACACCTGGATGCTGGAGCGCGGCGAGCTTCGCCCCAGCATCGGCAACGGCCGCCTGCTTGAGGTCGCCAGCTTCGGCCACTTACGCAATTACTTCTAGCCGATCCGTGTCGCTCTGCCATCTGTCTTATATTGGTGATCATGCCAATCGATAAGCGCGCCCACTCCGAGTCCTCCGTTAAACGTCAGAACAATCGCCTCGAAGTCCTCTCCTCCAAGGTCGTCTTCGACGGCAAGGTCTTCAGCGTGACCTCCGACAAAGTGCAGGAACCCAACGGCGTTGTCGCCCGCCGCGACGTCGTTCATCATTCCGGTTCGGTTGTGATTCTTGCCGTCGACGAAACCGGCGGCGAGCCGCGCGTCCTGCTGGAGCGCCAGTATCGCTACGCGGCCCGCGATTATCTGTGGGAACTGCCGGCCGGCAGCCTCGATGCGGGCGAGAAACCGCTGGCCGCCGGCAAGCGCGAATTGATGGAGGAAACCGGCTATCGCGCCCGGCAATGGAAGCGCGCGCTTCGCTTCTACCCCAGCCCGGGATTTCTCGACGAGATCATGACCATCTACCTCGCCCGCGGCTTGACCGCCGGAAAAGCCCAGCCCGAAGCCGATGAGCGAATCGCCTACCAGCTCGTTCCTCTGGCGAAGACGATCGCGATGATTCTCGCGGGCAACATTCGCGACGGCAAGACCATCGCCGGCGTGTTGTGGCTGGCCGAGTCGCTGCGCCGCAACCAGCTGTAGCCGACTAAAGTGTCACCGGAACAAGGAACCTCGCGTAGCATGCCCGCGTCAAAATGTCGAAAACGAGGCTGATAATGCGGCCTCCAGCTATATACTCTCTTTACACCACCACGAAGCGGTAGCATACTGGGGGTAAGCAGTTCCAGCAGGCTTCGAACACCGTGCCAATGGCTCCTGTGGGGATTCTCAACTCCGGACTTTGGCTTCCGGGATCATCCTGAATGGACGCGAACCAAGCTCGGCGCCCGCCTTCTGGGTGCTGCGGGGCTCTGACCGGAGGAAGAACAGAAAGTGAGACATAAAGGAACCGTAAAGTGGTTCAATAATGCGAAAGGCTTTGGCTTCATCGGCCGCGACGACGGCGGCGCGGATGTGTTCGTCCACTACAGCGCGATCAACTCAGAAGGCTACAAGAGCCTTCAGGAAGGCGATCAGGTTGAGTTCGACATTGTCGACGGTCAGAAGGGACCGCAGGCCGGCAATGTGACCCGACCCGAGTAAAGTTTTACAACCTTTTTTGCGAAAGCCCAGCCCGTCAAGCTGGGCCTTGTTATTGATCGGCGGACAATCTTGCGAGAGCCTTGCCTCGCTGCCTTGAAGGGGCACGGCTTCAGCCGTGCCGACAACAGCCCCTTATTTTCTTGTCATCACGAGCCGACTTNNCACTTCATGAAGTCGCCTTCCGACTTGAAGCGCTCCAGGCCCTCCTGCCGCGGCAGAAACTCGCGCGCGTACGGCAGGTCCTGCTTCACCAGCTCCTGCATTTTTTTCTCGATGGCCTCAAGGTCCTCCGGCGTGAACGGCTTCTCGCGATAGAAGTCGTAGAAGAATCCCGACTCGGTCGCGGGACCGTGGCCGAGCTTGGTCTCGGGAAAGAGCTCGAGCACGGCGGCAGCCATCAGGTGCGCCGACGAGTGACGATAAACTTCCAGCGCCTCAGGATCGCGATCGGTGAGAATGCGCAGCTCCGCATCCTGCTCGAGCGGACGCGCGAGGTCGACGAGCTGCGAGCCATCCTTCGCTGCGGGCGCATGGACGGAAGCGGGTGCGGCGCCGGAGACTTCGTTCGCAACCGGATGATTCCCGTTGCCGCCGCCGTTCGGCGAAAATGGCTTGATCTGCGCGGCCAGTGCCGCATCAGCTAAACGCGGGCTGATGCTCTTGGCGATGTCGAGTGCGGAGGTCCCGCGCGGTACGTCTCTGACGCTGCCGTCGGGCAATTTCACATGAATGGTTTCAGGCATAATTTCGGACCTATGGAGCTTTGAAGGGGCGCGCCTTCAGGCGCGCCGTCGAGGACCTCTCCTTGTTGTCATCACGAGCCGACTTTAGTCGGCGAGGGATCTGCTTTTGTCCCGCCTCGGCGTTGTCCCTCACCACAAGATCTGGCTGCTGACGCCGGTCAAGCAATAATACGGATCACCCGACGTCGCGAACCCGCTGTGCGGATCGCAGCGAGTTGGTTCGCCCGTCCAGCCATAAGGATCCACCGGAACGCAGTCGTAGCCCGAGCCTACAACGCCATCGATACACACGTCAGCACTCCGCGCGCCGAAGCGAGTGAACACCATGAAGCTCGGCACCACCTGATCAACCTCGAAGTGCAGGTGAGGCTCGTAATGGTAAATGGGCGGCGCGGCCTTGCCCGACAACGCGACCAGGCATCCCGCCTGCACCTGCGTGCCCTCATCCAGGGGCAGCCACACCGTCGCCGCGCATCCCGGGCGCGGATCGGGATCGTTCACCGGCATCTGCTGCTGGCCAATGTAGGTATCGAGATGAAGATAGTAGAAGAGGTACGGCGGCACAGTACCCTGCGAGTGCTCCGGCACAATCTCCATGACGTGATAGGCTGCTGCGGGATAGCCGAGTCCCACTATCCTCGCCGGATAATGAATCGTGCCGCTCACCGCCGCGTAGACTTGCGTGTCCATTGCCGCCACGTAATCGATGCCCGGGTGCCCATCGTAGAACAGATGATTCGGCGTTCCCCAACCGGCGTAGGTCATGTCGGGCGCCAGCGAGATCGGCGGCGGATTCTGCTCGTCGAGTACCTTGTAGCCCGCTTCGCAACCGACACCCAGAATCGGGATTCCCGGCCCGTAGATCGCCGTCGTCCCGGTAAACGCGACCACCGTGTCGTCGCAGGCATACACACCATACTGCTGCGTCGTGGAGTTGAACATGGAATGATCGAAGACCGAGTTCGTCATCGCCGTGGCCGAGGTGAGGTGCTGGTCTTGGTTCGGAACGTCAGCCTTGAGCGGAAAGGTGAGCAGATGTAGTGAATTGTTTTGAGCGGGAAGAGCAGCCGGCATAAACACGCACAGCGCAATTAGCAGCCGCGATAGCAGTCGCATTCCACTCTCCGCATGAGCCCGCAGGGCGAAACAATATTAGCCCAGCACGTGAGTGCTGGGTAAGGCGGTAATAGTTGACCTGAGTCCGGAGGACGGCACCGCCCGATTCCGTCGTCGTGAAGCTACCTCGATTCCAGCGCGGCGATGGCCGCCTCACGAGTCACGGATGGGAACTCTTCCAGGAACTCGTCCAGCGTGTGACCGCCCTCGAGATAATCGAGCAGGTTCTTGAACGGCACGCGGGTTCCGCGGAAGACCGGCATCCCGCCGAGGATTTCAGGATCTCTGACGATCACGCAATCTTCGTGAATCATCGCGCCTGCCTTCCAGATTTCGTTCGCCGGTGTCGCCGCTCTGCGGCTCGGAGGTGTTTCTTGGCATCATTACCGCGGGCTTACGCCCACGGCTAACACAAATTTCGCTGCTCCGCAGCTCCAGGAGTCCTAGGTCTTCTGGGAGTATTGCGAAAGGCGAGCGAACCGCGGCCTTCCTACGCCCCGCAGCACTTCTTATACTTCTTGCCGCTGCCGCAGGGACAAGGATCGTTACGCCCAACCTTGTCGCCGCGCACGACCTGCTGCACTGTGCCCATCTCGCCACCGCCCGCCATGCGAGCCTGTTCCAGCTCGCGACGCTTGCGGCGTTGAAAGGCTTCTTCCATGTCGTCCATGGAGGTGGTCGCGCGGCCGCGCACTGGCCCCGTGCTGAACGATCCCACTTGCTCGCCGCTGAAATCGCCTCCGGCGCTGACGGGCTGCGGCTCGCGGCGCTGTGGCGCCTCGATGATCTGCATCAGGTACAGATACCGGACGGTCTCTTCCTCGAAGCGCTCCATCATGGCTTCGAACATGTCGAACGACTCGCGCTTGTATTCCACCAGCGGATCGTGCTGGCCGTAGCCGCGCAGGCCGATGCCTTCGCGCAAGTGGTCCATGCTGAGCAGGTGGTCTTTCCACTGCTGGTCGATCACGCTCAGCATGATGATGCGCTCGTGATGGCGCATCGCATCCAGTCCGATGAGCTGCTCCTTGGCCTCGTAGCGCTCTTTCAGCTTGTCGAAGATCGCGTCGCCCAGCTCCTGCCGGTTCAGGTTCTCGGTATCGACACCTTCCGCCGTGATGTCCACGCCAAAGCGCGTGAAGACCTGGTTCTTCAGGCTCTTGATGTCCCAGTCCGCGGGCCGCGTGTCCTTGCCGGCGTACTTGTCGAGCAGGCCGCCCAGAATGTCGCGAACGTAATCCTCGAGGATCAGTTCCTTCTGATCGAGTCCTTCCAGCAACTGCCGGCGCAGCGCATACACTGCCTGGCGCTGCTTGTTCATCACGTCGTCGTATTCCAGCAGATGTTTGCGGGCCTCGAAGTTCTGTCCTTCCACGGCCTTCTGCGCAGCTTCAATCCGCTTGGTAATCATCCGCGACTCAATCGGCACGCCCTCGTCCATGCCCAGCCGCTGCAGCAGGTTCGAGATCCATTCCTTGGCGAAGATGCGCATCANNTCAGGTCGTCTTCCAGCGACAGATAGAAGCGCGATGCGCCCGGATCGCCCTGGCGGCCGGCGCGTCCGCGAAGCTGGTTGTCGATGCGGCGCGCCTCGTGACGTTCGGTGCCGAAGATAAACAACCCGCCGAGATTAGTGACTTCATCGTGCTCGGCGTCGGTGAGCTGCTTGTAGCGCTGGAAGGTTTCGTTCCACTTCGCCGTATCGACCTTGTACTCAACGCCGCCGTAGTAGAAGTAGGAGATGCTGGGATCGTCGGGCTTGGCGGAAACTTCACCGGCCACAGCCTTCAACGCCTGCGCCAGTCCTTTCTTCAACAGCTCCTGCTTGGCCATGAACTCGGGATTGCCGCCCAGCAGAATGTCGGTACCGCGGCCGGCCA
>PLBD01000101.1 GCA_003135315.1 Acidobacteriaceae bacterium
CGGATGCGCACGTGGAAGCGCCAACGGCTGGCTCGGTCATCCTGGCGGGCGTTCTGCTGAAGATGGGAACGTACGGGCTGATCCGATTCTCGCTGCCATTCTTCCCGGCGGTCGCGATGACGCCGTGGGTGCGCCAGTTCATGATCACGCTGTCGCTGATCGGCATCATCTACGGCGCTCTGGTTTCGCTGATGCAGAAGGATATGAAGAAGCTTGTGGCGTACTCGTCGGTCAGTCACCTGGGCTTCTGCACGCTGGGCATCTTCGCGTTGAGCCCGCTGGGCCTCAGCGGCTCGGTGATACAGCAGATCAATCACGGCATTTCCACCGGCGCGCTGTTCTTGATTGTCGGCATTTTGTATGAACGGCGGCACACGCGCGAGATCTCCGAGTACGGCGGCATCTCCAACATCATGCCGGTGTACGCGACCATTACGCTGATCATGTTTATGTCGTCGATGGGACTGCCGCTGCTGAACGGCTTTGTCGGCGAGTTCACGATCCTGCAAGGCACCTTCATGGAGAACAAAGCCTGGGCGGCATGGGCGGTGCCGGGCGTGATTCTTGCCGCAGCGTATCTGCTATGGCTCTACCAGCGGGTCTTCTTCGGGCCGGTGAACAATCCTAAGAACGAGAAGCTGCTAGACCTGTCGGCGCGCGAGTTGGCGACATTTGTGCCGCTGTTGATACTCGCGTTCGCGATCGGTCTGTATCCTAAGCCACTTTTCCAGATACTCTCGACGCCGATCAACAACCTGGTGGCAACGGTGAGGCCGGATTATCCGGGGCTGAACGGCAACAAGCCGGTGCTGGCGACGCAGCCCGCCAGCGCGCCGACAGAAATCCCGGCAGCGGCACCGCAACCTACGACTGCGCCCGGAAGCGAGAAGCCTGCAGCCGTAACTCAGAAGTCAGCAGTGGCTGGGGCGCCGAAGCCTGTTCCCGTAACCACGGCGAAAGCCATCTTAGGGGCTGCTCCGGCAGCCGTCGCCAAGTGAGGATGACCTTGTGACCACCTCGCTCACACAATACTTTTCCAGCACGGACTACCTGCTCGCCCTGCCGATGCTGCTGCTGACGCTGTTCGCGCTCGGCATCCTGATGATCGATCTGCTGCTGCCTAAGCAATGGAAGCAGGTCAACGCCTACACCGCGCTTGTTGGCATTGCGTTTTCGGCCGCAGCGGTCGGCAAGCTGCACTGGGCCTATCACGTCGCGCAGCAAAAGGGGCTCAGCTTTATCGATACCGGCTTCATGGGAACATTGCTGGTCGATCCTTTCGCGCTCTATTTCTTCTATCTGTTTCTTGCCGGCGCAGCGATTGCCGTGCTCATGTCGATGCACTATCTGGAAGTTGAGCACGAGAACCATGGCGAGTTCTATGCGCTGATGTTGTTCTCCGTGGTCGGCATGATGTGCATGGCCGCCGGCTACGACATCGTGCTGATCTTCATCGGCCTGGAGCTGATGGCCATCTCGACTTATGTGCTGGTCGGCTTCCTGCGCCGCGACAAACGCTCCAACGAAGCTGCGCTGAAATATCTGCTGCTCGGCGCGTTTTCGTCGGGCATCTTCGCCTATGGACTTTCGCTGTTCTACGGATTGACCGGCAGCACGAACCTGGGCCAGATCGCGCAGGGCCTGCAAAAGATCATTGCCACTCGTCCTAACGATCCGATCATTATCTTCGCGCTGTTTGCGACGACGACGGGCTTGCTCTTCAAGATCGCTGCCGTTCCGTTCCATCAGTGGGCACCGGACGCCTACGAAGGCGCGCCCACCAGCATCACCGGTTTCATGTCGGTAGCGGTCAAGTCGGCGGGCTGGGCGATGTTGCTGCGCATCTTCCTCTTCGGCCTGTATCCGCTGCGGTCGATGTACGTGCCGCTGCTGATCTTTGTTGCCATCGCGACCATGACCGGTGGCAACCTGGCCGCCATGACGCAGACTAACCTGAAGCGGCTGCTGGCCTATTCGTCGATCGCGCACGTTGGCTACATGCTGCTCGGCCTGATCGCCAGCGATGGGCAGACCAACTCCACCGGCATCATGGCCATCCTGATTTACCTGCTGGTCTACACGTTTATGAACCTGGGCGCATTCGCCGTGATTACGTCACTGCGCCGCCGCAACATCATCGGCGACGAGATCGACGACATCGCCGGGCTGTTTTTCAAAGCGCCAACCGAAGCTATCCTGATGCTGGTGTTCCTGCTGTCGCTGGCCGGAATTCCGCCGCTGGCGGGCTTCTGGGGCAAGTACTTCATCTTTCTCAGCCTCATCCAGACGGGGCACTACGCGCTGGCGTCGGTCGCTGTGCTCTATGCGGTGGTCGGGATGTACTACTACATGCGGATTGCCAATGCCATGCTGATGCGGCAACCAGTGGAAGCCGAACCCGTACGTACCGGACCTGCGATGCGTCTGGCGCTGACCATCACGGCTGTCGGGACGGTCGGCATTGGGCTGTTCCCGAACTTCTTTATCAACGCGGTGAACTGGTCGCTGGGTATAACCACGGGCTCGCAGCACATGGCGACGCTGCTGCGGTGAAGGCAGACTGATTCCAGGAATTGGCGCGGGGTGCGAGTGTCGCCAGCTGCCGCAGCCTGCTAGACTATCCAGTTTTCGACGCGCCAGACGCGTCTCCCTCTCTACGTTGGGTGCCCCGTTCTAGCCCCTGTTTTGGGCCAGGGCGGGATTCGGAGGCCTTCATGCTACGCCGCATTCTGTTGCTTATGATCTGCTGCTCGCTGTGCGGTTTTGCGCAGAGCAAGCATCCCTTTACCTTCGAAGACATGATGCAGCTGAAGCGCATCGGCGAGCCCATCGTCTCGCCGGATGGCAAGTGGGTCGCCTTCAGCGCTGTCGACGTAAACCTCGACGCGAATACGAAGACATCGCATCTGTGGATCGTTCCCGTCAGCGGTGGGGAATCGCGCCGCCTGACTCCCGCCGACGGTCCAGGCGAAGACCGTATCCGCTTCGCGCCCGATGGCAAGCGCGTGATCTTCGAGTCGTCGCGCGACTACGGGTCGCAAATATGGATGCAGGATTTTGACGCCGAAGCTGGCAGCCTGA
>PLBD01000007.1 GCA_003135315.1 Acidobacteriaceae bacterium
TGGCGGATCCTGCAGCGCAAGTCCATGATCAACCAAAAGTGAATATGATCTGAAGCCGTATTGCGGTGCTACTGTCGGATGATTGAGTTCATCACGATAGCTTCGATGGTACGCTGCAACGGAGCCGCCTGCGGACCGATCAACGGCACCATCGAGACGATGGCAAGACGCTCCTCGGGAACCGCCCAGAAAAGGCGCGTACCGTCACCATCCCACCCGAAGCTGCCGACGGGCAACCGGGTGCCCGCCACCTCGGGTATGGTGACGCTCAGGAGTCCCAGGCCGAACTNNGGGCCAATTTGATTGGATGTCATTTGCCTGACGGTTTCCGGCATCAGGTATTGGCGGCCATTGAAGTTGCCATCGTTCGCCAGCATCCGTGCAAACAATGAGTAGTCGGCGACCGTAGTCCAGAGTCCAGCAGAGCCACTGTAGTACGTCGTTTCATCAGCGATAGGTGGATCAAGCCCTGGTGCAAACGGCACGGCTCGCGCCGTCAAGCCTCGCTTGACGCCGAAGTCTGTGTCGTCCATCCCCAGTGGCTCGAACAGCCGCAGCTGCAAGAACTGCCTGAAATTCATTCCGGAGACGACTTCGACGATCCGCGCCAGAACTTCAAAACCGATACTGTTGCTGTACGCCCAGCGCGATCCGGGCTGAAATTCAAGCGGCATACTAGCCAGCTTCGGAACGAAGGTAGCCAAGGTGTCCGTGGCCTCGCGACGAGGGAACGCGTTGTCGACGCCGTAGATCTGAATCCCGGAAGTGTGTGTCAGCAGCATCCTTACGGTAATGGGCCTTGCGGCCGGCACCATCGCATAGCGGGGTTTGCCCCACTCCTGCGAAGGAGTTAATGGTCCAGGTATTGGAGTGAAGGGCGCGGGTGGCGAGCCTGGCTTAAGTACGCGCACATGTCGCGATCCGCCAAACTCTCGAATGTACTTGGAGACCGGATCATCCAGATTAAGCTTGCCGTCGTCGACCAGCATCATCGCGGCAACAGATGTCACCGCCTTGGTAAGGGACCCAGCACCAAATATTTGACTGTTTTGCAGCGGCTCCCCGCTCACGGCATTGGCTACGCCCTGGGCTTCGAAATGCACAATTTTGCCATTGCGGGCGACGAGCAAGATGGCGCCGGGAATCTGCCCGGCGTCGATCTGTATTTTCAATGCATCATGGATGAGCGCGAGCTTGGCGCTCGAGAGCCCCACGTCCTCGGGTCTGGTAAGCGTTGTTTGCGCCAGAGCTGGCAACGCAATTCCCATCAGAGCCGCGAGAGACGCGACCCGGATTTTCACTCCCATCTTCTTCATGATCTCTCATTCGCTGACAACCGGCTTGACTGGTCGCAAGTGCAGCGCATTGCCGTGCAACCATCCAATGGCCAGCCGGTGGAGAGAGGATTGACGTCGATACTCCTGGCGAGTCCGTAGAATAGCCGCAACATAATCGTTTATGCTGCTCGGAATCGACAATCCCTAAAGTATTAGCTATATTGCAAAAGAAGTCTACCGAACAGGTGTGACGCAAGAACTGCAATAGACAGGCAGGGGTGCTTGTGCTGCCAGGAATAAAGCAAGGTTCTGACGAATGCGATGGTTGGAGCTGGAACGTAACGGTTAGGGGTTCACCATGAAGATCAGCTCTACGGACGCGTGTTTTCGTCACATCTGTGTGCTGGCGGGAACATTGAATGTGGCATTAGTGGCCGGTTCGGCCCATGCGCAGACGGCCGCTGCGAGCGCAGCGAGCCGGGACACGATTCAGGTGGCTCAGGCGGATTCGAGATCAGCTGCCGCAGCCGAGGACTCCACGGCGCTGGAAGAAGTCATCGTAACTGCCGAACGCCGTGAGATCGATATTCAGCGCATTCCCGCATCCGTGAGTGTGCGGACCGGAGATGAGCTGGCAGAGCAAGGCAGATATACCACGGTGGAGATTCTGCAAGACATTCCAGGGGTGATAGCTGTCTCGAACAACTCCAATAACACCGGAAGTGCGGACGTTCAGGGCAACAACATCACGATACGCGGCATCAGCCCCGCCGTTTCCGGCGCCGGCGGCGGTCCCAGTCCACTTTCAGCGACGCCCGAAACCGCGGTTTACGTCGATGGCGTGTATGAGGGCATTGGCAGCACTTACGATCTTGAGCGTGTCGAGGTGCTGCGCGGACCGCAGGGCACGCTTTACGGGCGCAGCGCGACGGCCGGTGTAGTGGCGTTCCATACGCGTGATCCAAGCTTGGATTCCTTTGGCGGCAACGCCGAAGTCGAGGTCGGCAACTACGACCTCAAACATTACAGTGCGGCGGTCAATTTGCCGTTCAACAACACCCTTGCGGTGCGGCTGGCGGGCGACTACCGAGATCAGGGCGACGGCTACTTCAACGAGGCCGATAGAGGAATGGGCCGCACTGAGAGTGGTCGCGCCAAGGTGCTGTGGAAGCCTGTCGATGATTTTTCGTTGCTGGTGGGCGCAGCCTACGAGAGGGATGAAGCCTACTCCGGCGGTAACCAAAGCACGGTGAACACCACCAATCTCGGGTACACGATCGCGACGACCTCCAGCAGCGTTTTCCCCGGCTACAAACTGCAGCGTGAGTCCTGGGCCGAACTCAATTGGGACATCGGTCCCGCTCTCGTGACCTACCAGCCGGCATTTCGCACTTGGTATCAGAACGATGACAGGTTGCAGACGCCCAATTTCATTGGGAGCAACACGCCCCTCGAACAGACAATTCAGACCCCGCTGGACCAATTTCACACCGAAGAGCTGCGTATTGCCTCGAAAGATAGCGCGGTGGGTTGGCAGGCTGGTGCGTTCTATTACCGCAACCATCTGCACACGTCCGACAATACCTTCCTGGCCACCCCGAGCAATTCGGTACTCGCAAGTCAGGCGGTTACAGACGACCAAAAGGACACCAAAGATCTGGGCTTCTTTGGTGAAACGACGTTCTCCCCCATCAACTCTTTGCGAGCGACGATCGGCGTGCGCTACGACACGACTACTGTAGAGACGGGCGAGTATTTCTTCAACAACCCTTATGCATTCTGCGGAACTTTTGCAGCCAACAGTCCGGGCTTCATGCTCCCGCCCGGAGTCAGCTGCACTGGCCCAGGCCAGGCGAGTGTGCCCCCACCGCCGGGTAGCTCCATCAATAACGTGGGCCTTACCTTCCATAATTTCAACTACA
>PLBD01000193.1 GCA_003135315.1 Acidobacteriaceae bacterium
TCAAGCCAGAACGGGGCACCCGCGACCGTCGGGCGCGCGGGGGAAGATGGTGCTGGTCTGCCAGTAGTCGCTACTGCCGCACGCTGGCCAGCAGCTTGGTTTCAGCCGCGGTCGGCGGTTCGGCTCGGCCACCAAGGTACTTCGCCAGGAAGTTCTCAGCGGCGGCATTGAAGGCCTGGTTGTTCGGTGGGCGGGCAAAGCCGTGGCCCTCGTCAGGGAAGACGTAATACTCCACCGGCTCGTTGTTCTTGCGCATGGCGGCAACGATCTGGTCGCTCTCTTTCTTATTCACGCGCGGATCGTTTGCGCCCTGCCCGATCAGCAGCGGCGCTTTGATCTGGTCGGCCTTGAACAGCGGCGATTGCGTATTCAGGAACTCCTCCGTATCGCCCATGCGCTTGTGGAAGACGGCCACGAACGTCGACCAGTACGGCGGGATGCTCTTGAGAAGGGTGTTCAGGTTCGATGGCCCCACGATGTCGACGCCGCAGGCGAATGCCTCGGGCGAGAACGCCAGGCCCGCCAGGGTCGCGTAACCGCCATAGCTGCCGCCCATGATGCAGACTTTGTTCGGGGCGGCGATGCCGCGCTTCACGAGATAATCTTTGCCGTCGAGCAAGTCGGTGTGCATCGTTCCCGCCCATTGGCGATCGCCGGCGTTGACGTATTGCTTGCCGAAGCCGGTTGAGCCGCGGAAGTTGACCTGTAACACCGCGTAGCCGCGATTCGCCAGCCACTGCACGTAGCCGTTGTAACCCCAGTTATCACGGCCCCACGGACCGCCGTGGACGAACAGCACCGCCGGCAGGTCTTTGGCTGTCATGCCCACCGGAGTTGTCACGTAGCCGTAAATCTTCATGCCGTCGCGCGCCGTGAAGTCGACGGGTTCCATCCTGGAGAGCTGATACTTCTCCAGCGCCGGCCGTGCGCTGAAAAGCACACTCGCCTGCTTTGCCGGACGATCATAGAGATAGAAGTAGGTCGGAGCGTCATCACTGCTATAGGTGACGACCCAACGATTGTCATCGAGGCTGCGGGACAGAGCGACAATGTCGCCGTGCCGCGCTTTGTACAGGACCTCGAAATCGGCCTTGGTCTTCGCGTCGATGAAGTCATACTCAAGGCGCTGCTTGACGAACGCTACAGCGTCAAGGGCATGGGTCTTCGGCTGGGTCACGATGTCCTCGACATCGAACGTCGGGTCAGAGGCGATGACTTTCTGTGTGCCGTTGGCAATATCGACCTGCAACAGGCGTGCCGCGTTGGCGTCCAGGCTGGTGCCGAGCCAGACGGCCTTGTTATCCGGCGTGAATCCGAATACGGTGCCAAAAGTCTCGTCGGGCCCCCATTTGATCAGCTCGCGCCAAGGCGAATTCACGTCGTTGCGCACACGGATGATCTTTCCACCGTCCGGCGTGTTGATGTCTGCGGCGCGCACCCGCAGGTCGTTGTCGGCATGCCACGTTTCCACGTCGCCGGGATTCTGCACGTTCATAGTGATCTTGCCCGACTTCAGGTCGAGGCTGTAGACGTCGAACAGCTTCGGATCACGCTGATTGCTCTGAAAGAGGATCGTGTCGGGCATCTTCCAGTCGTAGGCGACGATGTCGACGCGCACCTTCTCGAAGGGCGTCAGGTCCTTCGTCTGCTTGCTGGCGATGTCGGTTTGGTAAAGCCGCCAGTTCTCGTCACCGCCCACGTCCTGGGTGTAGAGGATATGCTGATTATCGTATTGCCAGGTGAAGTTGCGGATGCCGCGCTTAGAGTCGTTGGTGACGGCGCGGTCGTCATTCTTGCCCAGCGTGCGGACCCAGACATTGAGCACGCCGCTAACAGGGGCAAGATAACCGAGTTGCTTGCCGTCGGGTGAAATCTGTGCGTCCGCGCGTTCGGGGGCACCGAATAACACGGACCGCGGAATGAGCTCGGTGGTGAACTTTTCTTCAGCGTGGCCTGGCAGAGGATAGCTGACGGCAGCGACTGCAAACATAAGGATTAGATACAAAGAGCGCAGCATTGGGGACGGCCCTCCATCGGCGGAAAAACATCGTCGCATTAGCTGCCAGCGGAACGCAAGTCCCGTCGGTTGTCAGACGTCACAACGAGAGAAACCCCACCCATTCGAAAACCGCGAATGAGTGGGGCACCCGTTTCTTGTTGCTTTTAGCCTCTAGCTAGTGGCCAGTTGCTAACTGCTGCTTTTAGTACATTCCGCCCATGCCGCCGCCGCCGTGAGGCATTGCCGGTTCCTTCTTCTCTTCCGGAAGCTCGGCTACCAGGGCTTCGGTGGTCAGCATCAGGGCCGCGATCGAGCCTGCGTTCTGCAGGGCCGTGCGCGTGACCTTGGTGGGATCGATGACGCCGGCTTTCACCAGGTCCTCGAACTTATCGCTCTGCGCGTTGTAGCCGAAGTTGTGTTCCTTCGACTCGCGAATGCGGCCCACAACGATGGCACCCTCTTCGCCGGAGTTGATGACGATCTGGCGCAGGGGCTCTTCGAGCGCACGGCGCACAATGTGTCCGCCGATCTTCTCGTCGCCTTCCAGCTTCAGCGCGTCGATGGCTTCAGCGCAGCGCAGCAGTGCAACGCCGCCGCCCGGGACGATGCCTTCTTCCACCGCAGCGCGGGTGGCATGCATGGCGTCTTCCACGCGGGCTTTCTTTTCCTTCATCTCGGTTTCGGTGGCGGCACCGACTTTGATGACGGCAACGCCGCCCACCAGCTTCGCCAACCGCTCCTGCAACTTCTCGCGGTCGTAGTCGCTCGAGGTGGTTTCCACCTGGCCGCGGATTTCCTTCACCCGGCCTTCGATGTCGCTGTGCTTGCCCTTGCCTTCGACGATGGTGGTGTTGTCCTTGTCGATGGTGATCTTCTTGGCCTGGCCGAGGTC
>PLBD01000144.1 GCA_003135315.1 Acidobacteriaceae bacterium
GTCGTGAGATTGAAATCCTGAGCGGCTTTCTGTGACGGTAAAACAATGATCGACGCGCCGACGGAATACTCGAATGCCAAACTCCCCGGTCTCGTAATTCCGAAGCACCCCACCGACGCTTTGTGCGTTGCCAGATTTCCAGCCCGATATCACGATAAACGGGGCAAAACTCGGGCCTTCCGGGAGCGATAAAGCGTACAGGTTGAATTCGCGTTCGGGGATAGGGACGACCAATAGTCGCGCCAAAACCAGTCTAGCCTGTCGCTGTATCCTTCGTGAATGGTAACTCCTTTATCGTTCACTATCCCGCTGAAGAGGCAGCCCCGGGAAGACGAGACCGGAGCGGAAGTGTGAGCACGTGGGCGTCGAAAAATCCCACTCCGCAGTGGCATTAGTAAATAATAGCCAACTTTTCAAGGACAATTCCGCCGCCAGAGATTGAAATGTTCACCGCAAGATCTTTAAACATCCAGGTGCGCGAATCTCAAACTGCGGCCGCGGCTAACCGATCGCGAAAGCCGATTGGCCTGCTGGCGGCAGGCCCAGCGCCGGGCCCAGAGAAACTGTCTTGTCCGGTGCTTGGAGGTCCAGCCCAGTTACCGTTCGCGATGGCGTTGAGGCACTGAACCAGGGCCCATAACGAGCAGGAACCGATCACTCCGTTGGTAGCGAACGTACCCCCGGGAACATCTGGCGCCATATATCCACTTATATTGAGGACCGAGCAAATTTCGCGCGTCGACCAATCCCCATTGGCGATCATCCCGTCTTGATCGAGAGTGAGCGTTGGGAGCTGTGGCAGACCGGAGAGAACCTGGAGGTGTTGCAGGATGGACCAGGCTTTGTCATAGCCGTTTAAGAGATAGATCGCCTTCCAGCGCGCCATTCTGCCGAGGATAAGTTTGTTTTGCACCCACGGAAGAATCCAGTCGCCGAGTGTCGACTCCTGGAGGTAGTCGTACTGGAAGTTGTAGGAGACTTGGGAGATAAAGTTATCTGTGTCGATTACATCGATGATGTACGAGGGCGAGCTATAAGGAACCGGGACTGGAGGACCGGGCTGGTAAACGCCATATTGCGGATAGGAATCGACGGCGCCATAGACCCCGTTCCACATGACACCCGTGTACGGAGGTCCGATTAAATCATAATATCCGGGTAAGAGAGGCTCGGAACCACCCCACAACTGCGTATTGTCTGCAAACGAGGAACCCTTTACCACCTCAGCTACGAACCAAAGATAACTCAAAATATCATTCGTGGCAGGAAGGTCGCTCTTTGCAATACCGTTGACGGCCAACTGATATTGCGAATAAAGAAAGCCGGCGTAGGTTTGTAAGTCGCGCTGGTATTGAGACAGGAACTGGCTGAAGGTTGGTTGGCTAGGGTCGATAAAGCTAATCAGCGATTCTAGGGTTAGGTACGATTCGAGGCCCAGCAAGAAGAAGGGGAGCATGGTTCGTGGATCGGAAGCCATCTTTTGGCCGCCCAGGGACGACCCGGCTTGAGGTAGCGGAAGCGCCCCGTACCAGCCACCCACTTTCCCGTCTCTCCATCCAAGGTGAAACTCAGCATACGCGACCCGTTGAAATGAAAGTAATTGACTCTGAACCGCTGGCCGTTCCCAATAAATGTCCGCCCCGGGCGTCTTTGAAGGAATGAAGGTGTTCACATATGCCAGTGCGTCGCCATGGAAATGGCTCACATTCGCCTTAACGTAAAACCCTCCCGTGCCTTCGTTGGCGAGATTATCAAGATCAGTTTCCAGAGGGCTCCAAGGGGCCATAATCAACCCCAGTTTGCTCATCCACCAATTGGACAAAACTACGTCCTCGATGTCCTCAATGTCGCTAGTCAGCTTGTTTAGTTGCTCTGTCTCAGTGGAACCGGAACTGCTTGTCAGAGCGGACCACACGGCGACAAGGCCTGCGACGACCAGGACGACGGCGGCTCCTATCCCTGCTGTGGCTGCTCCCGCAGTCGCTGTGGCCGCGGCGGCTCCGCCGGCTATCAAGGCCTGTTGTTGCGCCGCAACCCCGGCAGCATCCCCTGCGAGAGAAGTCGCGGCCGCTGCGGCCGCTGCCTGATCCGTTGCATTAGCCAAATTGGCCGCAGCGGTTGCAGTAGCCTGAGCCGATGCGGCAGCTGCCGTTGTAAGAGCACTGGCAGCCGATGACCAAGCAGCTATCGCGCCCGTCTCAGACGCGACCGCCGCTGCCGCGATCGGACCTGCGGCGGTACTGAGAAGCTGCGCGTAGCTGGCGGCGTTGGCGACGACGCTATTGACCTGACTTAGGAAGTCCGGTCCGGATTCGCCGGAAGGCTGAGCGTCGGGCGGAAGCTGGTTCAAAATTCTTTGGATCAACTGATTTGTAGCATCAGTGGCCATGGGTCATGACACCTTCCTGGCAGGTTTGCACGGAATCGCCCATATGCATTCTCTTCTTCTCGCTCCGAAGGCGCGGGCCGGCCTTTTTAGCTAATGCAGCGCGATGAGGATTGGCACAAGACCGATCCCGCTATCCAGCGGCGCCAGCGCTTTGCCGATAACCGCTCCAAAGCCGCGGGAGGGATCTGTGACTTTCATAGCGTGCCCTGGCGTATCGGAGGTAGTGAGGAGATCGCCTACGGCAATTGGACCGGCATTCGCGTCGACCTTG
>PLBD01000470.1 GCA_003135315.1 Acidobacteriaceae bacterium
GCGAAGATGTTGAAGGTTCGGAGCGGTACAGGTCGGGGGTCTGCGCCCAGCGCTCGAACCACTTCTGCTCGATCATCTGCGGGTCGTAACGGTCGGGACGCGCAGATCCTCCGTCGCCGCTGGCGACTTGCGTGGGCGCGCCGCTAGCGGGCGGATTCGGAGCACTTTGTTTTGATGAATTGGCCATATAGGTTTTATTAGATCGGTATAGGGATAAACCTTGATTTTACAACCGGGGGACTGGGCCCCAGCCCGAAGGGCGGCATTTGTTTTAGCCGCGGGCGTTAGCCCGCGGTCAGGATTTGCCAAGGGATTCGAGTCCCTCCGGGGACGACACCAACGCCGCGTGACGCCGCTCCGCGGCTTCTGATGTCTGACACACCTGAGCGCGGGCTTACGCCCGCGCCTAAAACAAATTCCGCCGCTGCGCGGCTACATCGGCTTCATTTGCGCGACCTCCCTGGTAACTTGCGCCGCTCCGGAACCGTTTTCCTCACCAATTTCTTCAGTGCATTCACATTCGTCAGATCGTCCAGCGGCTCGTCAATCGGCGTCTCGGCGAGGAAGGCCGCGTGTGCCAGCCGCGGATCATTCAGCAGCCGCCGGCACGTCTGCAGCCCGATGCTTCCCTTTCCGATGTGCTGATGCCGGTCCAGCTTCGATCCGCACGCGGCCTTGGCATCGTTGCAATGCCACACGTAAACGTTCTTCAGGCCGACTGTGCGATCGAGTTGATCGAGCGTGTCGGCAAGTCCTTCGTCGCTCACAATGTCATAGCCTGCGACGTGCGTGTGGCAGGTATCGATGCAAGCTCCCGACGGCACAAAGTTCGCCAGCAAATACAGCAGCTCGGCAACCTGCTCGAAATTGCCGCCGAGAGAAAACTCCGACCCTGCCGTGTTCTCGATCAGGACACGCAAGTTGCCGGCCGCCAGGTCCAGGCCTTCGACCGCCTGCTCAATCGCCAGCGCGGCACGCCGTAAACCTTCTTCGCGGCTGCTTCCGCGAAATGAGCCGGGATGCAGCACNNCGTTCACGCAGCCGGGCCATTTCTTCGCACTGAGGACGTCCCAAGTCGTAGGGTTTCCATTGGCGCGGGCTGGACGAGAAAATCTGCAACGCATTGCAGCCCAGCCGGTAGGCGCGCTCCGCCGCATTCGCCACGCCGCCCGCCGTCGAAGTATGGATGCCGATGCGCCGCGCGGTGAGCCTGGGAGGCCGCTTCGGCGCCGGCAACAGCTTCAGGATGTCTTTCTCTTGCCTCTCCGGATTCTCCACTTCCCCCATTCTAGAGCGGGTTCTTGAAGGGGCGCAGCTTCAGCTGCGCCGTCGGACGTCTTGTTTCTTGTCATCACGAGCCGACTTCAGTCGGCGAGCGATCTGCTTCTCCGAGTGGTTGCACCGGCGCCGCGTGATGCACATCACACCCTTATCACCAGAGACTGCTTACAGTTGTGGCAGCCATCGTCGATTGATCGGCTCCATTCATGCCCTGGCTCCGATTTCTCATTCGCGCTCTGGAGAAGCTCGGCACGCGCTCGCGCCAACCGGAACACCTGGTGCTGGGCAAGCACGGCGAGACCGAAGCGTACTTTTATCTGAAGAACCTGGGCTACCAGTTTGTCGCCACAAACTTCCGCGTGCCTCATAATCGCGGCGAGATCGACCTGATTGCATGGGACAATGGCACACTCTGCTTCGTCGAGGTCAAGACGCGCAGCGATGACAGCTTTGCTCCGCCCTCAACTGCCGTGACGCCCAACAAGCGCCGCCACATTCTCTCGGTCGCGCGGCGCTACCTCCGCCGCTTGCCCAGCGACCGCCCGCCATCGTGCCGTTTCGACATCCTGAGCATTGTCGCTTCGGATGACGAAGAGCAGCCGCGATTCACATTGCAAAAGGGAGCGTTTACCTGGGATGCGGGAAGACCGCAGCGGCGGCAATTCCGCGATTTTGTCGACAGGCATTACTGGCGCAAGAAGTAAGCCACGGGACAGCATCACCTGGAACTCAGATCGCAAGTGGATTTGTATCAGGGCACCCTTCGGCTGCGCTCAGGGCAGGCTCTTTCAGCCGTGCCGTCCGGCCATCTAATAAGCTCGGGCTTTAGCCCCTGCGAAGAATATCTCCAGGGGCCCAAGCCCTCATTTCTTGCACGTCCGTTGCGGCACGGCTGAAGCCGTACCCTGATACAAAGCCGGAAACGATTTATGACGTGAGTCCCAAGGAAGGTCAACCGTCGAACGCGGATTCCATGCCGCAGCGACGAATGGTCACTGCCCCCGCGTCGTGTCCAGCGCCGCTCCCAATCGCTCCAGCCCCACGCGCGTCATCTCCGGATCGCCTCCAATGCCAAGCCGGAAATGCTGCGGCATTCCAAAGTACTTGCCCGGGCCAATGCTGGTTTCATATTCCTCGCGCAACAGACGGTCAAGACCATCGACGCTGCCATGCCGCAGTTTCGGAAAGACGATCGTGCCGAACTCCGGCCGAACGTACTCGAGGTCGTCGCGCGATCGCAGAAACGAATCCAGCACCGGGCGATTGACCTCCAGCAGCTTTTTAGCGCGAGCCGCCACGCGCTCCAGGTTATCCAGCGCGATCATGCTCAGCAGGTCCGCAGGAAACGCGGCGTTCACGCCATACAGATCGTTGATGTGCCACATGCGCTGCGCCAGTTCCGGATTCGCCAGCACCCATCCGCAACGCAAGCCACTCAGGCCGTAAGCCTTGGTCAGGCTGCTGGTCACCACGAAGTGATCGCCCAGGCACAGCACCGGACGCGGCCGCCGCTCGTACAGCGCTTCCAGATACACTTCGTCCACCAGCACGCGCGCGTTATTTTTCTTCGCGACCTCGCCCACGGCCCGAAGCGTGTCTTCTTCGGTCAGCACTCCGGTGGGATTGTGCAGATTGGTCAGCACGATCAGCCGGGTCTGCGCCGTGATCCTGCGTTCGACCTCTTGCGGATCCACGCGAAAGCCGTCTTCCATCCGGCGCTCGAAATAGCGCACCGCCACGCCGAGATACTCCAGCGTAGTGACAATCAGCTCGTAGGTCGGCCACTCCACCAGCGCTTCTTCGCCGGGCTCCAGCGTCGCGGCCAGCGCCAGATGGTTTGCCATCGACGTGCCCGCCGCCGTCACCACGCAATCGGGGCTTACGCCATTCAGCCGGGCCAGGCGCTCCAGCAGCGGCGCGTAGCCGTAAAGCGTGGGACCGCAGATTTCCAGCTCGTCCACCGTCAGCGGCAAATCTTTCAGCGGATAGCTCATGATCCCGCTGCTGGCCAGGTTGTACTTCGCTTCCGAGCGCAGCTTGGCAAACTGCATATACGGCGAGCCGATATTTGTGCGCGATGGCATGGGAATAGTGTAAAGAATTCTCGCACGGGCCGTGGGTGGAGCACGCCTTTCGCAGGCTGGGGAAAAAGGTCGCGTTGGGACTGCTTTGTAACAGGGCACGACTTCAGTCGTGCCGATAAGCCGTTTATTTTTTCATTCCGAGCGGGCTTCAGCCCGCGAGGCGTCTGTCGCCGACTGAAGTCGGCTTGAAGTAAAACAATATCAACTCAGTGCGGCGCGGCTAAAGCTGCGCCCCTTCACCCGGCTGGCTTTCTCCCGATTTCTGCTTCGCCGCCCAGAAGGCATACACCGGCAATCCGAGCAACAGAATGAACATGCCCAGCAGGCTGTTCTTCGGGTATTTGTAAACGGTATTGATCACCACCAGCCAACATACCAGCACGAACAGCCCCGTAGTGAACGGATGACCCGGCACGCGATACTCGCCTTGCGCGGCTTCCGCATCCCGGCTGCGCAGCACGAACAGGCTCACGCCCGTCAGCCCAAAGAAGATGAAGTCCATCGACACCACATAGTTCAATATCTGCTCATAGCGGCCCGAGAGCGCAACCACTATTGTCCACCCGCTCTGCACGACGATCGCTACCGCCGGGACGTGCGTATGCCGGGTCACGCTGGCGACGCAGCGAAAGAACAGCCCATCGCGCGCCATCGCGAAGTAAACCCGCGGCGCGGTCAGCACCGACTGGCTGAGGAATCCCAAGGTCGAAACCGCGATGCCCAGTGCGATCAGCCGCGCTCCAGTGTTGCCCATGGTGGCTCGCATGACCGCCGTCGC
>PLBD01000225.1 GCA_003135315.1 Acidobacteriaceae bacterium
GCGTGCACTGCAAGACCTGCGATATTATGGACCCCTACGAGATCATCACTTGGGTCCCACCCGAGGGCGGCGGGGGCCCGAATTACGAGGGGATGTGAGGAAATCAGCTATCAGCCGCTAGCGATCAGCTTGCGCTGGTAGCTCTTAGCAGGCTTGGGCGCTATTCGCTTTTCGCGAACCAAGACAGCATCGTAATAACACGTCTGTCATCCTGAGCGAGCGACCCCGGCCGCTAGTCGAAGGACCGCTATCGTTAGAAGGCACACCCATATAACCCTGCTCCAGTGCACTGATGCTGTTTTCCTCGTGCCTGCGCGTCTATAATTACTGAACAGTTTCCGACCGCCGCGGCCTAACGGCATACCGATGGCTGCGGCGGCGGTGTCCCGTGATTCTTGCGGGACCGAGGGTGTGGAGGGAAACGTCCACGCCTCCCGTGCTTGGAAAGGAAATGATCGGCAGCGTTGCCTCCGCATCTCTGCGCTTTCCCTTTCTCCGCACAATCGAAACGCCAGCACTTTTCGTCATTCGCCTTTCGCTCTTTGCCAGATTACTAAGAGCTAAAGGCTAAGAGCTGGCACTCTCTCGCGAAGAGCGAACTGCGAATAGCGATGTTCCTGCACGACAAACACGGCCGCCGCATCAGCGATCTACGAATCTCCATCACCGATCGCTGCAACTACAGGTGCGTCTACTGCCGCTCCGGCAGCGACGGGCCGCAGTTCCCGGAAATGCCGATCGCCGACTACCTCCGTATGGCGAAAGTCTTCGTCGAATTGGGAATCACGAAGGTCCGCCTGACCGGCGGCGAGCCGCTCCTGCGCAAGGGCCTGGTCGAGATGGTCCGCGATCTTGCTCAGATGCGCACTCTCGAAGGTGCTCCGCTGGACATCGCTATCACGACCAACGGACATCTGCTGGCCGACATGGCGCAACCACTCGCCGACGCAGGTTTGTCGCGCGTCACCGTATCCATGGACGCGGTCGACCCGGAACGCTTCGCCCGGATCACGCGCGTGGCCAACGGCTACGAGAAGGTGCTCGCCGGAATTCGCGCGGCGCAGCTTGCCGGCCTCGATCCGGTGAAGATTAACTGTGTGCTGCTGCGTGGCTTCAATGATGACCAGATCGCCGCGTTTGGCCGCTTTGCGCGCGCGGAAGGCGTCGTGGTCCGCTTCATCGAGTTCATGCCCCTGGAAGAAGATAGGGTGTGGTCGCCGGAAATCGTTATCACCCTTGACGAAATTCTGCGGCGCATGGCGGAGTTCATGTCCCTGCGCGAGATCGGCCATACCGGAAGCGAGACCGCCCGGCGCTATGTCTTCGAAGATGGCATTGGAGAGATCGGCATCATCGCGCCGGTATCGCATCCGTTTTGCGGCCATTGCAGCCGCGTGCGCGTCACTTCCGATGGCAAGATTCGCACCTGCCTGTTCTCGGTGCGCGAGCACGATCTGGCAGCTCTAATGGAGGCTGGCGCCAGCGATGACCAGCTGGCTGATTTCCTCCGCGGCGTGGTCGATCAAAAAGAGGGGCGCCACCATATTGGTGAGCCGGGCTTCATACCAGCCTCGCGGACGATGGTGCACATCGGCGGGTGACGTGTTACCCGCTTACTTCGAGACCGCCGCAAACAAGTCCGATTTCAGGAGCGCCTGGAAGCGCTGATCGTCGCTCTTGAAGTGCATCTGCAACAGATCATTCGAGCTGTTCACTGAGGTGTCCTCCAGGGCGATCTTTTCGGTCGGACTAGCGCTCATCTTGCGGAACAGCACTCCGGCCTTCACCAGGCCTGAGAGAGTGGCTGCGGTCACGGTATCGGAGGTCTTCACACTCAGATCGAAGGTGACTCCGTTGTTGAAGTTCATTACGTAATCGGACGCCAGCAGCCGCTTCTTGATCACATCGAAATCGGTCAGCGACCCAGCCTGGCCCAGCGCCGACTTCATCATGTTCTGCGTGCCCGCCTGGTCCAGCACGCTCCATATGGTCGCGCTGTCGATGCTGGTGATCAGGTCGTCGATCACGGTATTGGTCTGCAACCCTTCGGCGCCATTATCGCGCACGTCGATNNGATGGCGCCCTTGATCGCGCCGTTCTCCCCGAACAGGATCGTCGTGGGATCAAGGAATACCATCTCCATCCCCGAGCTCATCGGATATATGTAAGACAGGAGATATTTCTCCGGCTTGATCTTCTTGAGCCGCATCTTTTGCAGGAATTCTTTCTGCTTGAACGGACCCTGCGCAATGCCGATGCTCCGCAGTATCCCCTTAGGCCCGCGGTAGCTGACGAACGTCAACTGCTCCACGTCCTTTTCGGGATCGACGCCCATGCCNNTTCTCGAACTGCTTCACGTTGTCCGGCATCACGCGGTCGCGGAGCGCGCGAGCCGTCTGCGAATCGCGCAGCGCGCTGTAATCCACCGAAATGATCTGCTGCACGGCAGCGGGAACAACGGTTTGGGCATTGCTGCTCAAAGGTGCGGCGGAGGCCGGGAGGCACAACACGCCGCTCAGGAAAAGACTGGTGAGAAACTGCTTCATACGCATCCTATTTTACTCGACTGTCCCAGTTCAGATGCCGGAATACGGGCTATTGTTGCCCGCACAGGATCGTAATCTGTGCGCAGGAGTTAGACGAGCGAGGTTNNGCCAACATCAACCGATGGGACCATCTCCCCTAACTTCTCGCCGCCACGACTCTCCGCTTCACGTCCGCCAGAAACCCTTCATCCTTGATATCACCCAGATTAATCTCCACGTTAGCCAGCGCGCCTTCCATCGCGGCCCGTGCCAGTGATACTCCTACGCTCAGATCAGATGCCATTCTCGGATTTGTAATCGGGCGCAACGATTCGATAATCTCGCGTGCTTCCCTTGCCCGCTCGGCAACGACCAGCGGGACCAGCGTCGCTTTCTTGGTCGCCACTTCCACTTCGGCCTGCGCTTCGGGATGATCTCTCGCCTTCTTAAATGCCGCCATCACATCGTTGAACGACTCGGCGTCGGCGTCGATCGCTGCCTTGAACTGTTCGCGCAATTCGGCCAAGCGCGCCAGCGCATCGCTTAACTGGCGCTCGTATTGNNAAGCTTTCTTGCCGCGCGACATTCCAGCGACCATGCTGCCCAGCGCCGCTGCCATTGCTGCGGTTGCCGCTGCCGCGCAGCCGCCTCCCGGAGCCGCCGTCGGCGCGGCCAGTTGCTCGATGAACGGCTCGACTCCGGCACGAAGCCCGCCCACTGCCATCTTGCCGCTCATCACCGCTGCCAACCGATTTTCCAGAATCAGCGACGAATCGAAATTTTCCACTTGAAGAAACCACTCCGCCGCATCTTCCAGAGCTTTCTTCGGGATGAGCCCAACGATCTCGCTCGACAGCGGCAGCACACCATAACGGGCGGCCTCGCGCTTCACGTACTCAAACACGCGCGCAATCGGCGTCTGGTCCGTGTCGGTCAGGTTCATGGAAACCTGCGCCAGCCCGCGGACGCTCACCCCCATACCCTTCACATAGCGCAGGCCGCCATTGGAGAAGCGCACCGCCTTGCCGATCTTCTTCGCAATCTCCACATCCGGCGTGTTGAGATAGACGTTGTAGGCGACCAGGAATTTGCGCGCACCCACGACCGTCGCGCCCGCCGTGGGATGCAGGGCGGCCTCGCCAAAATCGGGCTTGCGCGCCGGGTTCGTCTTCACTTCTTCACGAATTCCCTCGAACTGCCCGCGACGCACATTCTCCAGATTCTGACGCTCCGGACGTTGCGCCGCGGCCTCGTACAAATACACCGGGACTTTGTAGCGCTTCCAGATTTCCTCGCCCGCGCGGCGAGCGATGGCAACGCAGTCCTCCAGGGTCACGCCCTCGATGGGGATAAACGGAATCACATCAGCCGCACCCATGCGCGGATGGGCACCCGTGTGCTTAGTGAGATCGATTAGTTCGGCAGCCTTGCCAACGCCGCGGATGGCGGCTTCGGCCACGTTCACCGGATCGCCGACCAGCGTGATCACGCAACGGTTATGGTCCGCGTCCATCTCGCGGTCCAGCAGATAGACGCCGTCCATTTTCATGGCTTCGATGATGGCATCGACGCGAGCCTTGTCGCGCCCTTCAGAGAAGTTGGGTACACATTCGACGAGTGCGGGCATAAGTATCAGGATAAAGCAAGGGAGTCATCCCTGCCGGTAGGTCATCGGAACAGTCGATCATCGCGCGGCTAGCGCCAACGCACGGGAAAAAGCTGGCCGGCCGCAGCCGAGGACATCGGAACTCCAGCAAGCTGCAAGGCCCGCGCCAGTTGCGGATCGGCGCCTATCGCGAGTTCTTCAGGGCTGGGAAGCAGGAGCTCGTCCGGCACAACACCGCTATGTTCCAGGCTATTGCCGTCAGTCATCTTGAGATCCGCTACCGTTACTTCGACGCCATAAGGCAGATCAGTACCAAACGCGCTGCCTTGTGAGAATGGGAATTGCCGGGCTTCCATGACAGCTCCCGCCGAGCGATCGCCAACGATCGTACCGCGCTTCTCCAGTTGGATTACTCGGGCGAACAATTCCGACGCTGACGCCGACCGGCTGTCCACCAGCACAACCAGCTTGCCGGAATAGGCGTGGCTGCCGCGCGACTTGGCTACAAAAGGCTTAGAACTCTTACGCTCTACTCTGTCCGCGACCTTAACTTCGCGGTCGAATACTCCTCCGAGCAAGCGAGACAGGTTCTCCTCCGCGCCGCCGGGATTGCCTCGAAGGTCGATGACGAGTGCTTTGTGATTACCAGCCTTGTGGAGAATACCGTCGATCTGGTCATCGCTTACCATGAACTCAGGCAATTTCCAAACCAGCACATCCCCCATCTCAGCGGTGCGCGGACGGTTTCGCTCCTGTTCGTCCTGCTGCTGCCGAATTACATTCCATACATCGAAACCGTTGCTCCAGTCATATGCCTTCGGCAGCTGGTGGACCGAGGACATGACCATAACTTCCCGCGGCTGGCCACCAGGGCTGGCGAGCGCCAGTTTCATGCCAGAACGCGGCGCTAAGCCATGAAAGGCATAGTTTAACTTCCACCAATTTGCGCGAGAAGGCCGGAATCCTTCGATCGCTATCAATTGATCGCCCGGCTTCAGGCCCTTAGAGGCTGCGTCCGAACCTTCCTTCACCACCGTAATCATACAAGTGTCGCCGATGAAGCTCGCCTCCCACCCATCTTCAACAAGAAATGGCCGTCGCGGCGGCACAAAGAAAGTATGGGAATCGTTGAGCGCATCCAGGTACCAGGCGATAATTCCGAACGCGTCGCTGAGGCTTTCTGCCTTGCCGATCTTCTGCTCAGCTTCCTTGTATCGAGCGTCCAGGTTCAACCCATGATAGGTGGCATCGTAGTATTCCTTGCTGACCTTCTCATTCACGTCCTTTAGCATTCGGAGCGCTTCATCGCGCTGCAGAGGAGTCATAACATCGGCGGACTTCTTATCAGCGGGCACGGCTTTGGAACCTAACAAGCTAATGAGGATGCCGAGGCACAAAACTAGTTTGAAAGGCGTGGCGCGGATCATTACCGCAACGTACACCAGAGAAGCTGCTGGTGCAATCTAGTTAATCACAGAGCGTTGGTTATGGATCGTAAGGCAGCCAGCCCAGGCCAACCATGCTATCCAACAGGATAGAGACTATCTATTCGGGGATCTCTCCAGGTGAAAGCTCGTCTACATAGCACCAAATCCACGCCTCGCCCGGCTCGATGGAGCGAATCAGGGGATGCTTGATCCTATGGAAGTGTTTTGTCGCGTGCTTGTTCTTAGACGAGTCACAGCAGCCAACGTGCCCACACTCCAGGCAAAGCCGCAGATGGACCCAGGTGTCGCCGAGCTTCACGCATTCCGGGCAAACGTGAACACTGGTATGGGTGACTTTAATCGTATTGAGGTGGGTGCAGGTTTCCGCCACTTGTATCCTCCTTTTGCTCAGCGCTCCAGAGCGCTGCGGTCCCATTCGCCGAGATTAGCAGCCGCGTCGTAGGTACTCTGTAAGAACTCCATCAATGTTGCTCTGGGAGAAGCCGCCGTGCGCACGTCATCGTACAGCAGCAGGAAGTTTTTCAATTCTGGATTGTAGAAAGCAGCCTTAGGAAGCACCGCTTGACGGGCAAAGCCGGCCGGCTCTGGAGCCGCATAAGAATAGAATGCCGGTTTCGTCATGCGGTCGTCGCCCGGCCAGAAACCAGCGCTGCTCACTTCGTGCGAGTAGGCCTCTCGTGTGACGGGATCAGCGCCTGGACGCTCCGGCGCGCGCCTGCCGGAAAAACGAGTGACTGCCAGATCGAAACTTCCCCAGAAAAAATGAACAGGACTGGCTTTGCCCAGAAACGGCGCGCGGAACTCCTTGAGGACGTCATCGGCCCAAACGAGAATGTGCCAGAACTTCTGCGCCGCCTCGGCATCGTAGGATCTGTGCTCCTCATCTTTCTCGAACGGAATCGTCTGTTCAGGAGGAAGTTCGCAGGGCGTCGTCCAGATCTTTACGTGAACGCCCAGGTCGGCCAGCGCCGTCATCACCGACCGGTAAAACTCGGCCACACTCTGGGGCTTAAGCGCCAGCTCTGCGGCTTTGCCATCGGAGGTCTCGATCTTCAGTTTGTGATCGATGAAATCGAACCATATCTCGACGTCTCCGTTCTTATAGGGCATCGCGGAAGTCGTCAGACCGCGGGCGGTCACGTACAGCGGGACATTCCACCAGTGATTGACCAGCGGCGTCAGTTCAAGACGGACCTTGCCGACCACCTGTGTCCACCTGTGCAGAGTCGCCAGCGTGTCCTTCCAGGAGTCGTATGGCAACTCAGGCAAGTTCTTTGGGTCGAAATGCGCCCGCGTAACGGTCATCGTTCACCCCATTCTTGCCAACTACTGTAAACGATTTCCGCCCGGCGGACAGGCGGACAATCCCGAATACCGCCCAAAAAGAAGGCCTGGGCGAAATAAACATCGGAACGGGTTATAGATCACATATCGGTGTTCATCGAGACCGTATAATTTTGAATTGCAGCAAGGTGTTTTTTATCAAGAAACAGCTCCAACAGCAGGCCATTATGACAATCATCAAGCAGAACGACCTCATCCAGAGCGTCGCTGACGCTCTCCAATTTATTTCGTACTACCATCCCGTTGACTTCATCCAAAGCCTGGCGCGGGCCTATGAGAAGGAGCAGTCGCCTGCCGCTCGCGATGCCATCGCGCAGTTGCTCATCAACTCGCGCATGTGCGCCGAGGGCCATCGGCCGATCTGCCAGGACACAGGCATCGTCACCGTCTTTCTTAAGGTCGGGATGAACGTGCAGTGGGACGCGACCATGAGCGTGGAAGACATGGTCAACGAAGGCGTTCGCCGCGCCTATCTGCACGAGGGCAACAAGCTGCGCGCCAGCGTGCTGGCCGATCCCGCCGGCACGCGCAAGAACACCAAGGACAACACTCCCGCCGTGATCAATATGACCATCGTGCCCGGCGACAAGCTGGAGGTGATCGTCGCAGCCAAGGGCGGGGGCTCAGAGGCGAAGTCGAAGTTCGCCATGCTGAACCCATCGGACTCGATTGTCGACTGGGTGCTGAAGACCGTCCCGACCATGGGCGCAGGCTGGTGTCCGCCGGGAATCATTGGCATCGGCATCGGCGGCACTGCGGAAAAGGCGATGTTGCTGGCGAAAGAATCGTTGATGGATCCCATCGATATCCAGGATCTGATCGCGCGTGGACCGAAAAACACGGCCGAAGAGCTGCGCGTTGAGTTGTACAAGAAGATCAACGCACTCGGCATCGGGGCACAGGGACTCGGCGGACTAACCACGGTTCTCGACGTCAAGGTAAAGGACTATCCCACGCACGCCGCCAACCTCCCGATCGCGATGATTCCCAACTGCGCCGCCACGCGCCATGCACATTTCGTGCTCGACGGCAGCGGACCCGTCGCGCTGGAGCCGCCGTCACTGGAAGATTGGCCAAAGCTCACCTACGACCCGATTGGCGCGCGGCGAGTGAATCTCGACACCGTCACTCGCGCGGACGTGGCAAACTGGAAGCCGGGCGAAGTGCTGCTGCTCAGCGGTAAGCTGCTGACCGGCCGCGATGCCGCCCACAAGCGCATGACCGAGATGCTCACGCGCAAGGAAGCGCTTCCCGTCGACTTCAACAATCGCTTTATCTATTACGTTGGACCGGTTGATCCCGTGAGAGATGAGGCTGTCGGCCCGGCCGGGCCTACGACCTCGACGCGCATGGACAAGTTCACCCGTCAGATGCTTCGCGAGACCGGATTGCTCGGCATGGTCGGCAAATCCGAACGCGGACCGACGGCAATCGAAGCGATTCGCGACCACAAGGCGGTTTACCTGATGGCTGTCGGCGGCGCCGCTTATCTCGTATCGAAGGCGATCAAGAAATCGCGCGTGCTGGCCTTCCACGATCTCGGCATGGAAGCCATCTACGAATTCGAAGTGGAAGCTATGCCGGTGATGGTCGGCGTCGATGTGAACGGCAACTCCGTACACGAGAGCGGCCCGAAGGAGTGGCAGGCCAAGATCGCGGAACTGGTGGAGATCGGGTAGCTACATTACTGGACGAACCGCCCCTCCTCGCAGGATCATCTCTATCTGTAGAGGAGCTGCGCATGCCAACCGAGACCACAAAATCCACCCGCACCGAGAAGGATTCTCTCGGACACAAGGAAGTTCCTGCCCACGCCTACTACGGCATCCAGACGGCGCGCGCGGTGGACAACTTTCCCATCAGCGGACTGCGCGCTCATTCCACGCTCATTCGCGCCATCGCCATGGTGAAAGAAGCGGCTGCGCTTGCCAATCGCGAGCTCGGTCTGGTCGACGTCAGGACCGCCAACGCGATCATCGAAGCCGCCAAGGAAGTTCAGCAGGGCAAGTGGGACGAGCACTTCGTGGTCGACGTCTTCCAGGCGGGCGCGGGCGTCAGCTTCCATATGAACAGCAACGAGGTCATCGCTAATCGCGCCTCGGAACTGCTGGGCGGCGCGCGTGGCGAGTACAAGCACGTCCATCCCAACGATCACGTCAACTACGGCCAATCGACCAACGATGTTTTTCCCACCGCGATGCGCCTGGCGGCGCTGCTGGAACTGGAGAAGCTTTACTCCGCTCTCGATAATCTCATCTGCGCTCTCGAAGAAAAGGGTAAGGAGTTCCACCACATCCTGAAGTCGGGCCGCACGCACATGCAGGACGCGGTCCCGATGCGGCTGGGCCAGGAATTTACAGCCTATGCGGGCGCGATCAAGCGCGCGAAAAAATCGCTTCAGGAGCAGTCCGAACTTCTGCGCGAGATCGGACTGGGCGGCTCGGCCGTGGGCACCGGCATCAACACGCATCCGGATTACCGGCATAAAGCCATCGTCGAGTTGTCGCGCATATCAGGGCAGAAGCTGCACGTGGTCGACGACATGCGTTACGCCATGCAGTCGAACCTGGCCATGTCAAGCGTGAGTTCGGCGCTGCGCAACCTGGCGTTGGAGGTCATTCGCATCTCGAACGATCTGCGTTTGCTGGCATCAGGCCCGAACACCGGCTTGGCAGAAATTAACTTGCCAGCGCTGCAACCTGGCTCGTCGATCATGCCGGGCAAGATCAATCCCGTCATGCCCGAGTTGGCCGCGATGGTCTCCTTCCAGGTTGTCGGTTACGACACGGCCGTGGCGCTCGCAGTGCAGGCTGGTCAACTGGAACTGAATGTCATGATGCCAACCATGACTTACAGCGTGCTGGCATCCATCACGATCATGACCAATATGCTGCGCCAGCTCACCGACTCTTGCATCAAGGGCATCACCGTTAATGAGGCGCGCACCAGCTACTACGTGCAAAGCACAGTATCGCTGGCGACGGCGCTGAATCCGTACATCGGCTACGCCAAGGCTGCGGAGATTGCGAAGGAATCGGTGAAGACAGGCAAGTCGATCATCGAGATCGCCCGCGAGCGTGGCGATCTCACGGAAGAGCAGATCAAAGAGATCCTCGATCCTGCTCGCATGACCGAGCCGGTCTCGCCGCTGGACGCAGCGAAACAGCGGGAGAAGATCAAAGCGAAGTGAGCTGTCGGCTATCAGTCTTAAGCCGTCAGCTAAGACAAACCGCGGGCTGACTGCTACTTCTTGTAAATCACCCTCCCTGCGCGGATCGTGTATTCCACTTTGGCGAAGTTGCGCACATCGCTCGCCGGATCTGCGCCGAGCACCACCAGATCGGCCGCGTTGCCGGTCACCAGTTCGCCTGTGTGGGCTGCCTTGAAGAATGTCGAAGGATTTATTGTGAGCGACGCCAGGATGTCGCGCCACGTCATGCCGCTCTTCGCCATCAGGACGTACTCTTCCGTCGTGTCATAACGGCTGGTGAAGCCGACATCCGTGCCGAAGAGGATGGTCCCACCCTCATCGAAATAACTCTCTAGCTCGTTGACTCCGGCCTGCACAAAGCGCTGCTCGGCTTGGACGGGCGCATGTTCGTTCTCGAATACGAACTCCCACAGCGTCAGAGTTGGAATTAGTGCGGTGTGTTGCGCCTTCATCCGCGTTAGCTCGTCTTTCGTGTATTCGCCCTCGCCCGGGATGGTGTGCGCCAACACGTCTACGCCGGCGGCCAGCGCGTTGTCCTGGCCGGCTCGGTTCTGCGGATGCGTGAACACAGGCTTGCCGTGCGCGTGGGCCACATCCACGGCAGCCTTGGCTACAGGCTCAGGCATATCAATAACGGGCTTGTCGCCTTGGAACGACCCGGTAAACAGCTTGACGGCATCGTCGCCGGCAGCCATGTAGCCCGTCGCGAGCGCTCGTGCCTCCTCCGGAGTTCCGGCCTGCGGCAAGCCAGCGTCCCTGGGCAGATAGATGGGAATACCGTTCTTGGGAAAGATGTCGCCGGCCATGAAGATTTGCGGCCCGGCCAGTTGGCCGTCCGCAATACGCCGCTTCAGGGCGCGCGTGTTTTCCGGCACCGAGCCAAGATCGAACACTGCGACGAAGCCCCAGCTAGTCAGCATCTCCTGCATGTGTTGCTCAAGCTTGTTGGACGGCGCGGTTGCCGCGTTGTTCCACGTTTCTTCGGTGAAGTGAACGTGGCTGTTCCAGAAGCCGGCGGTTATGACTTTTCCTGTGCAGTCGATGACCTGATCGGAGTCAGGAATGGCAATCTCGCGACGCTTGCCAATGGCGAGGATTTTCCCGTCATGCACCAGCACCGCTGCATCGTCGATGGGAGCGGCTGTTGGCGAGGTATAAACTGTACCTCCAACCAGGGCGAGGTCAGATGGATTGGCCTTTGTTTGCTGGCCTGACGCGACGCCGGCCGCGATCAGGAGCACGAGCATGAAGCAGGTGGGCCACAGAAAAAAGGAGGAGCGATAGCTTCGATCAAGCATGATCGTGATACGTAAGCCAGGCTTATTTGGTTCGAAGCTAGAAGGCCCAGCGCAGCAGCGTCGCGCCGGACGTGAAGCCCGCGCCGACCGCAGCCAGCAAAACCAGATTACCCTTCTTGAGCTTCCCTTCATCAACCGCGGTTTGCATGGCTAGGGGAATCGTTCCGGCCGTTGTATTGCCATAGCGCTCGATGTTGATGACGACCTTCTCCAAGGGCATCTTCAGGCGTTCGGCGGTGGCCAGGATGATTCGTTTGTTGGCCTGATGGGCGATGAAGCAGTCCACGTCTTTGCCGGTGAGGCCGTTCTTTTGCAGCACGCGTTCGGTCATCTCCGACATCTTCTTCACCGCGTACTTGAAGACCTGCTGCCCATCCTGGTGGATGTAGTGCATCTTCTGATCGACGGTCTCATGCGACGCGGGATGCAGGCTTCCGCCGCCCGGCATGTACAGAGATTGCCCGCCCACGCCTTCAATCTGCGCCTCGATATCGATGATTCCGTAATCTTCGCCCTCTTCCGCCGGCTCCAGCAGCACGGCGCCAGCGCCGTCGCCAAAAATAATGCAGACCGCTCGATCGGTGAAGTCGGTCATGGAAGAGTTCACGTCCGCTCCGATCGCCAGCACTTTCTTGTAGCGGCCAGATTCGATGAATTCGGCGGCAGTGTTCAGCGAGTAGAGAAAGCCCGAGCAGCCGGCAGAAACGTCGAAGCCCCAGGTGCGATGAATTCCCAGTTTGTGTTGCACCAGGCACGCGGTGGAGGGATACATCATGTCGGGAGTGACTGTTCCCACGACGATCAGATCGATTTCCTGCAAGTCCATGGGATGAGACTTCACCAGGTTCCTGACAGCTTCGACCGCCAAGTCGCTGGCGGCGACTCCTTTGTCCACCAAGTGGCGCTCGCGGATGCCGGTGCGCTCCAGTATCCACTCGTTGGTGGTGTCGACCATTTTTTCGAGATCTTGATTGGTAAGAATGCGAGGCGGAACGTAGGTGCCGAGAGCGGTGATTTTGGCGCGCCGACTAGACAATAGAGTTCTCCTGCTATGAATGCCTGTTCATTTTGAAGGATACAACACGGAAAGTCTATGATTCCGGCTCTTAGCCATTAGCCGTTGGCTTTTAGCACGGTCGATGCGGGACGGCTTGGCTTAATGCCGGAAGATTTTGATCGCTAAGTGTTAACGGCTAAAAGCTAGTAGCTCAAAAAGCCAGGCGCCAGTTGACCGCTGCACACGCACTGGCCTGCTACCGTTGCTTCCTTCCGGACCTGGCGGGTTTCACAAGATTGCGTTGCGCGGGACCAGCGCCCGACACTTCCAATATTAGCATCCCTTCGCGGATGCCAGCGGACCCATAGACCTGTGCGATCTGCAACAATCTCACCGGCAAAGCTGCCGCATGAAACGATGTTAAAATAGAGAGATTGCATGCAGCCGAAAAGCGATTCTGTGGCCTTGCTGGACGCCGTTGAGGAACGTCCGTCTGCCGTCACTCCCAAGAAAATAGGATTTGTGAGCCTGGGCTGTCCCAAGAACCTGGTGGACAGCGAGGTGATGATGGGCCTGCTGGCGCAGGGCGGAGCCGAGATCACGCCACGCGCCGAAGACGCCGACATCATCGTCGTGAACACCTGCTCGTTCATCGACTCCGCCAAGCAGGAGTCGGTCGACACGATCCTGGAGATGGCGCAACACAAGATCGCCGGACGAGCGCAGAAGCTGATCGTCGCCGGCTGCCTGGTTGAACGCTACCGCAACGAAATCCAGAAGAACATTCCCGAAGTCGACGCCGTCATTGGAACCGGCGAGCTTCAGCAGATCCTGAACGCCGCCGGAATCGAACCGGCGAAAGCCGGGAATTCGCCGTTCGTGATCCTGAACAGCCGTTCCGAAGGCGATGCCCGCGAAGCTGCCGGAAGATTCTCAAAAGACGGATGGGATGGCGCAATCGCCGATCTGCCGAATTATCTCTACGACGAGAACACGCCGCGCGTACTGGCGACACCGAAATATTCGGCATACATCAAGATCGCGGAAGGCTGCGATCATCCCTGCTCGTTCTGCATCATCCCGCAGTTGCGCGGGAAGTTTCGTTCGCGGCGTTTCGAGTCCGTGGTCGCCGAGGCGCAGCGCCTGGCGCAGCAGGGCGTTCGCGAAGTTACGCTGATCGGGCAGGACACAACGTGCTACGGCGAAGACCTCGGTCTTAAAGACGGTTTGCCGTTGCTGCTGGAGCGTCTGGCGGAGATTGACGAGCTACGCTGGATCAGATTTCTTTACGCGTATCCCAACAAGATCACGGGCAAGCTGCTGGAGACCATCGCGGCGCACGAGAAAATCTGCTCCTACATTGATGTCCCGTTGCAGCATGCCTCGCCGGATGTTTTGAGGCGGATGAAGCGCGGCGCGGGTGCCGATATTTTCCTGCGCTCCATCGAGAAGATGCGGCGCGAGATTCCCGATCTCACGTTGCGCACGTCGTTCATCGTCGGTTTCCCCGGCGAGAGCGAGCAGGACTTCGAGTTACTGTGCCAATTTGTGCGCGAGGCACAGTTCGATTGGCTGGGCGTTTTCGGATATTCGGATGAAGAGGGCGCCAAGGCGTTTGACTTGCGAGACAAAGTTCCCGCGAAAGAGGTCGAGCGGCGGCGCAAGAAGCTGATGTCGCTTCAGAAGCAGATCAGCCGCAAGAAGAAGCGCGCGCTGGTCGGCAAGCAATTCGATCTATTGCTGGAAGGCCCATCCGCCGAGACCGATCTGCTGTGGGAAGGCCGCACCGCAATGCACGCGCCGGAAATCGACGGCACGGTGTACGTCAACGATTTCGGCGATCTTGATGACGCTCGTGAAGGCGAATTCTACCGCTGCGAAATCACCGAAGCCCACGAGTATGATCTGGTGGTTAGAATAATCAGTAGCCAGTTGCCAGTAGTCAGCCGCCAGTGAGAGTCGGCGACGGCGAAGATAAGGATGTCCTGAAGCGATAAGCAGGAGCAATAATTTCTCCCTGAGCTGGGACTCGGTTTCGACAACTGACCACTGTCTACCACTGGGAACTGAACATGCCCAAACGTACTGCCAGCCTCCGTTGTCCGACGTGCCGGAAGATCGTGCTGGGGTCGGATCCGGAGTTTCCGTTTTGCGGCGAGCGCTGCCGGCTGATCGATCTGGGCAAGTGGGCCAGCGGCGGCTACGTCATCTCAACGCCGTTGAACGATCCGGAGACGGGCGACTACAGCCATCCCAATGCTGAAAATAAAAAAGCCAACTGAGTCCTCGGAGGTCCGTTCGTCAGCGCCTATGTGGGCGACGATGGTGGCCACCTTCTTTGGCGCAGGAAGACTGCGCCCGGCCCCCGGCACATGGGGATCGCTGGCGGCGGCGTTACTATGGTGGCTGCTGGCCGCGTATCTTCCGCCGGCTGCGCGCCTGCCGGTAATTCTCGTGCTCATTCTGCTCACGGTCGCCATCGGCATTCCCGCGGCGACGCTGGAGGAGCGCGGTTGCGGCGGCCACGATCCGTCGCACGTTGTCATCGACGAGGTGGCCGGGCAACTGGTGACGTTCATCGCGTGTCCCATCGTGTGGCAAGCGCTGCTCGCCGGCTTTATACTTTTTCGTGCGTTCGATATCGTGAAACCGCCGCCCGTGCGTAGTCTGGAAAAACTGCCGGGAGGCACCGGCATCATGGTTGACGATCTGGGCGCAGGGGTTTATGCGCTGGTTGTTTTGCAACTATTGCTGCACTTTGGGGTGGTCCGCTAGCAGGATCGCAGTGCCGAGGATTCTATATGAGCATTGTGACGCCCCTACGGGGCTCAGCCGAGAGATCTCACTTACCCAGCACTCCGCCTGCGGCTCCGTGCTGGGCTAGACTGACTCCGCGCCTACGGCGCTCGTCTTTGGGCGTTCATACTCCGTTGGCGGTTACAAACATTTGCTGCACTGCGTCTGATTTTGCAATGCTGGACTGATCATGGATCGCAAGACGGGAACAAGAAACCTAAACGGCAAGCCCCACATCTACGCCATCGATCCCGTTTGCGCTATGCCTGGGGGCGAAATCCGCATCCTCGGCAGCGGCCTCGGCCCACACGAGTTGCGCCGGCCAAAGGTCAGCTTCGGCGATGTGGATGGGCCTGTCATCATCAGTTCTGATCAGTTCATCGTGGCGCGCGTTCCGGATGGCGCTGCGTCGGGCGAGGTGGTAGTTTCGGCCGACGGCTGCACGAGTAATCCCCAGGAAGTGCGCATCGCCGTGCCGATCGCCGAGGGCCTGCATCCCGTATCCAACCCCGCGGTCGACGCGCAAGGCAACATTTATGTGACGTTCTCCGGGTCGCGAGGACAGAAGGTCCCGGTCGCCATCTATCGAATCGACACCAATTACAACATCAAGCCTTTTCTTCACGAGATGATGAACGCCACCGGCCTGGCATTCGATCGGTCGGGCAGTCTGTATGTCTCGTCGCGCTATGACGGGACCGTCTACCGCGTCGCGCTAAACGGCACGATGACTACCTACGCCGAGGGCATGGGAGTTGCGACCGGTATCGCCTTCGATCGCGAAGGCAATCTCTACGTTGGCGACCGCAGCGGGACCATCTTCAAGATCAGCCGTGACCGGCAGATCTTCGTCTTCGCAACCATTGAGCCCAGCATTGCGGCGTATCACCTCGCCTTCGGCAACAATGGCAATCTGTACATTACCGGCCCTACCACCTCCAGTTTCGACGCGGTTCATCAGGTCGATCCGCATGGCGAGGTCAGCGAGTTCTATCGCGGACTGGGACGTCCGCAGGGAATTGCCGTGGACGTTGACGACAATCTCTATGTCGCAGCCTCGCACAATGGCCGGCGCGGCATTGTGAGGATCACTCCTGACCGCAAGGCGTCGCTGGCCGTCTCTGGCCACAATCTAGTGGGACTGGCATTCGCCCCAGGTGGCTACGTTGTGCTGGCCACCACCAGCGGATTGCATCATCTCTCATGGGACATCGAAGGGCGGTCGTTGCTGCCGACAAGCTAAGGACAGCAATTAGCAACTAGTTCTTGCGATTGGTATTTACTCAGCGCCTTGCTGCCATTCCGGCGAGCGAATCTCCGGATGTCGGGACGCGGTGCCGCGCACGCGAACCGTTGTAGCGCAGAGCTAATTGCTAATCGCTAATTGCTAANNCGTACCGCCAGGACACCAATTCGCTTTTCCTGACTGAGCGCCTGAATGGGCTGGGAATCAGTGTCTCTTTCAAGACGGTCGTCGGCGACAATCTCGATCACCTCATCTCGGCAGCGCGGACTGCGATTGCCCGCGCGGACATTGCGATCTTCATGGGCGGACTGGGGCCTACGCAGGATGATCTGACGCGCGAGGCTGTGGCCGCCGCGCTTGGCGTCGAACTGAAGCGCGACAACACCATGGTCACCGAAATGTATAAGCGTTTCGCCGAGCGTCGCCTTAAGATGCCGGAGAACAACGCGCAACAGGCGGATGTTTTGCAGGGCGCGGTGATACTGCCGAATCCTAAGGGCACGGCGCCGGGACAGTGGCTGGAGACGACGTATGCGGACAAGCCACGAATCATCGCACTGCTGCCCGGCCCTCCGCACGAGTTGGAGACCATGTGGGACATCGAATGCGCGCCGCGCTTGCGCGACAAAGTGCCTCCTGCGGCGATCGCCGGCCGGGTGCTGAAGGTTGCCATGATGGGCGAATCGGCGGTTGATCTGCGCGCTGCTCCCATNNCTGGCTGGCGAACTGGAGGACGAGTTTGACGATGCCGTATTCTCCGCGCAAGGTGAGTCGCTGGAGGAGATCGTCAGCTACTACATGCAAATGCGAAACGCGAAGCTGGCCGTGGCCGAGTCCTGCACCGGAGGCATGGTCGCCGAACGCCTCACATCAGTTCCTGGCAGCTCGCGCTGGTTCCTGGGCGGGGCGGTGGTTTACTCCAACGATCTCAAGACGCTCTTCGCGGACGTTCCACCGCTGATGATCGAGGCGCACGGCGCGGTGAGTAAAGAAGTGGCCGTAGCGCTGGCGGAAAACATTCGCGAACTTTGCGGCGCCGATATCGGCGTCGGCGT
>PLBD01000487.1 GCA_003135315.1 Acidobacteriaceae bacterium
CCGTAGGTGTCTGTGTCGTAGCCCGGAATCGAAAAGTAGGGTGGGACAATGTCTCGAAATTTCCATCGAGCCAGCCGCGCAGCGGCGGCAGGGTTATAACACAGACACCGTAGAGACGACACAAGTTCTCATCCGCCGATGACGGATCTGCTGTTCCGATTTTCTTAGAAACCTATTCCGCTCGTTTACCCGCGGCATGGCGCGCGGGCTTCGCAATATCGGGACTTACAACTTTGCCGGTCGCAGCTTTGCGTGACTGCTGCGCTTGCACTTTGTGGTCCGCGTGGGTCACCAACAGCGCTTCCAGTTGACCCAGCAGGTCGGGAATATTGACCGGCTTCACCAGCAGAGACTGGACTCCCATGGTCTTCCACTCGGTTTCCCGCGAGGGATAGGCAGTCAACAGGGCCGTGGCCGGATCGTACGGCTGCTGGCGCGCGACATGGATCACGTCATAACCGGAGTTCTCGGTTTCCATCCGGTTGTCAGTGATCACCATCTCATAGACGCCGCTCTTCAATTTACCCACTGCCTCTTTGGCGGACGCTGCCGTGTCCACTTCGAAGCCATTCATTTCCAGAATCGCGCGCAGGGTGAGAAGAATTGCCAGATCGTCATCGACTAACAGGATGCGACGTTTCACGGGAAAACTCCAGATACACAACGGCGTTTCATTACTTCCTTGGGCTGTCTGGGTCGATCGTACACCCTGGACTTCGCGCCGCGCAAAAGACGGCGAAGGTTGCCTCGGTATAATCAATCCGTGGCGACGTATCATGTGGAGAATTTCGGATGCCGCGCGACCCAGGCCGACGGCGCGGCGATCGAGCGTCAACTGCTTGATCGCGGCTTCCTGCGCGCCGGTGCCGCGAACCAGGCCGAAGTCGTCGTACTGAACACCTGCACGGTTACCGCCTCCGCCGATCAGGACGCGCGCGCCGCTATTCGCCGCATCCAGCGCGAAAATCCCGCAGCCCAGATCCTGGTGACGGGTTGCTACGCGCAGCGCGCGCCCGAAGAAATATCCGCACTGCCCGGCGTGAGCCTGGTTATCGGCAATTCGCACAAACACGAGCTGGTAAACTACGTCGCGCCGCGCGATCCGGCATTTGTGCAACTCGCGCAGATCGGCGGCCAGGCCGAGTCGAATGTCATCATCGGCGACATCTTCGCGCATACTGAACTGCGGGCCGCGCCCGTATTCGACGGCGATTCTTTCGAGAAGACACGCCCGAACCTGAAAGTCCAGGACGGCTGCAATAATCGCTGCTCGTTCTGCATTATCCCGTACGTGCGCGGCAAGAGCCGCTCGCTGAAGCTGGAGCAGGTGTTGCGCGAAGTTGATGCTCTGGTCGCTAACGGCTATCGCGAGGTCGTGCTGTCGGGCATCAATCTTGGTCGCTGGGGAAGGGAATTGTCCCCGCGGATGAATTTCGCGGCCATGCTGCGCGCGATCCTGGAGCGGACGGCGATCGAGAAACTTCGTATCAGCTCAGTCGAGCCGATGGACTGGACGAATGAGGTCATCGAACTGGTGGCGTCCTGGTCGCGCATCTGCAAACATGCACATGTGCCAATGCAGTCGGGCAGCGACAAGATTCTGCGCAAGATGCATCGCAAGTATCGCCCGTGGCATTACGCCGATCGCATCGAACGCATCCGGTGCGCCATGCCGGACGCGGCCATCGGCGCGGACGTTATGGTCGGCTTCCCCGGCGAGAGTGATGATGACTTCGAGCAAACGCGCGCGCTGATCGAGCGCCTGCCGTTCACGTATCTGCACGTCTTCACGTATTCATCGCGGCCGGGAACGCCTTCGGCGGAGATGCCCGGGCAGGTTCCGGTGCAGATCGCGCGGGAGCGCAATCGCGTCTTGCGCGAGCTGGCTGCCCAGAAGAAACGCGCGTTCATGGAATCGTTCGTCGGACGAGAAGTGGAGGCGATCACGCTCACCCATTTCGATGGCGAGTACACGGAAGCGCTGACGGATAACTATTTGAAGTTGCGCGTGCTCGGGCGGCATGGGGCGAATCAGCAGGCGCGAGTTGCGGTCGGCACGGTGCAGCACGATGCACTGCTCGGCCGCATTTGCCCCGCCCTAGCCAAAGGAAGGCTAGAACGGGGCACCCCGGCAACTTAATCCCCTGAGAATTGTCATCACGAGGAGGCCTTCAGGCCGACGCGGGATCTGCTTTTCGCGCGAACAGCCATTGCAGGCCGTGCGAACAGCAGGTCCCTCGACTTCGCTCGGGATGACAAATCAAGAAATAGTCAGCGAACGGCACGTCTGAAGAGCGTGCGTGAGAACCGTGTCGTCCCCGGGGGACTCAGGTACTTTTCCCACTAACCCCAGCACTCCGCTTCGCTCCGTGCTGGGCTATCATTATTCCGCGCCCTTCGGCGCTTCGGATTTCGGCTCCTTACTCCATCGCTCGGCGCGAAAGCGAGTTGTCACGCACACTCTGAAGCGGTGCCCTGACACAAACCAGCGGCTCGGACCGATTGCGTTGCATGGACCAACGGCGGTTGGGCAATCGCCCCATGCTATACTTTTCCCAGTACTGCAGTTACTGCGGAGGACTGTATCGACAAACGTTTTATCCGCACGAATGATCGCATTCGTGTTCGTGAAGTTCGCGTGATCGACGATGAAGGCAATCAGCTGGGCATCATGACTCCCTTCGATGCGCTTAAGATTGCCCGCGAAAAAACCCTCGACCTGGTAGAAGTCTCACCCACAGCGCAGCCTCCCGTTTGCCGCATCATGGATTACGGGAAATACCTGTACCAGCAGGAAAAGCGCGAGCGCGAAGCCAAGAAGCACCAGCACCAGATCACGGTCAAGGAAGTGAAGTTCCGCATTAACGTGGACGATCACGACTACGAGACCAAGAAGAACCACGTGCTGCGCTTTCTCGACGAAGGCGACAAGGTGAAGGCCACCATCTTCTTCCGCGGACGCGAAATGACGCGGCAGGGGTTGGGACGCGAGATCCTGGATCGCCTGATCAAGGACCTGGGCGACAAGGCCATCGTGGAGTTTCGTCCGCGGCAGGAAGGCAACACCCTGCACCTGATCCTGGCGCCGCCGAAGGTTCAGCCGGGCGCGAAACCGCCAGGCCACAAGCCCGAAAAGAGCGCAGCAACGCCTCAGCCGCCTCCTCGGCCCGCACCGCCGCCGCAACAACCTTAGCTGTAACCGATTCCGCCGGGGAATCCAGCACGCTGCTGAATTTGGCGAGCTATTCGGACGCGGAGCTTAGCTACTCTTTGGCCGCGCGCTCCAACTCTGCAATGTCGAGTTTCTTCATCCCAAGCATCGCCTGCATCGCCTTGGGGTGTTTGATAAGTTCGGGTAGCCGTACCGGCACAATCTGCCACGACACTCCAAACTTATCTTTAAGCCAGCCGCACCGGCCTTCACTGCCTCCGGCGCTCAGCTTGGTCCAATAGTGATCCACTTCCGCCTGCGAGTCGCAGCGCACCACAAAGGAAATGGCCTCGGTGAATTGGTATGATGGGCCGCCATTGAGCGCAACAAACTTCTGTCCATCGAGCTCAAAACTGACGGTCAGGACGCGCTCCTTGGGTGAGCGCGTTTCCCGCGCCTTGCCCATCCGGCGCGAGTTCTCGAATACCGTGAGATAGAACTCGACCGCCTCTTCGGCGTTCGAATCAAACCAGAGAAATGGGGTAATACGTGGATTGTTTTCAAAAGCACTCATGGAAAATAACCTCGCTTCCCGTTCTAAACGGACATCTGACTTAGCTAGCTGCCGCCGCCCGTGACAAACCATCCAATCGTGAGCCCAATCATGATGATCGTAGTGGCCCAGGCGATGAAGTTGAACCACGTTCCGTTCACATACTTTCCCATCAGCTCGCTCTTGTTGATGAGCAACAGCATGAAGATGAGCACAAAGGGAAGAACGATGCCATTCACCACCTGGGAAAGGATGCTGATCTTTACCAGCGGAACGTTGGGCAGAAGGATGACACCGCCGCCAGTGATGAGCAGCAACGTGTACAGCCAGTAAAACACTTTGGCTTCCTTGAACTTGCGCCCCACGCCGGACTCGAAACCAAGACCTTCACAGACGGTATAGGCGGTCGAGATGGGCAAAATCGAAGCGGCAAACAGGGAAGCGTTAAACAGCCCGGCGGCAAAAAGGATGTAGGCATATTCTCCCGCCAGGGGACGCAAGGCCTGGGCGGCATCGGCGCCATCGCGAATCTGGCGAATGCCGTGGACGTAGAGCGTGGCCGCGCAAGCCACGACGATGAACCACGCAACGATGTCGGTAAACAGGCAGCCCAGGATCACGTCCCAACGCGACGCTTTGTACTCGCGGGGAGTAATGCCTTTTTCCACGATGGAAGACTGAAGATAGAACTGCATCCAGGGAGCGATGGTGGTGCCCACCACCGCAATCACCATGTAGATGTAGGCGGACTGGTGGAATGCGCCGGCCAGCGGCGGCTTGAAGGTGGCGACGAAAGCTGCCTTCCAGCTTGGGCCGGCAAGCACGCCGGCGATGATGTAGGCGAAGTAGAAAAAAGACGCCGCCAGGAAAACTTTCTCGACGCTCTTGTAGGTGCCTTTGACCACCAACAGCCACACAATCACCGCCGCGGAGGGCACGCTGATGTAGCGCGAGATGTGAAACAGCTCCAGGCTGCTGGCGACGCCGGCGAACTCGGCCACCACGTTGCCGAAGTTGGTAATCACCAGCCCCAGCATCATGAGAAACGTGACCCGCAGCCCGTATTCTTCGCGGATCAGGTCGCTGAGGCCCTTGCCGGTAACCGCGCCCATGCGCGCCGACATCTCCTGCACCACTACCAGCGCCACGGTCATGGGAATCATGACCCAAAGCAGCAGATAGCCGAACTGCGCTCCCGCAGCGGAGTAGGTATAGATACCGCCCGCGTCGTTATCGACATTTGCCGTGATGAAGCCCGGGCCGATGACGGCCAGAAACATCAGCAAACGAATTCGCCAAACTCGGAGACGACGGGCTTCGGGCATGCGATCGAAGGTTACGGTGAGATGGTGACGAACAGCCAGAATAACCGCAGGCGGCGAAATGCGCCAATCCAGGAATGAGGTTGGTAGTGGGCCGGCTTGAAATCGGTGGAGCACGCCTTGAGGCGTGCATCTTGCAGCCCAGCTCGATACGCGCTTTAGCGCTTGAGGTAAATCGAACCCTTACCTCAGCGGCTGAAGCCGAGACATTAGAGAATCGCAACTGCACGCCTGAAGGCGTGCTCCACCAAAGATCACTTGACCACCTTCGAATCAGCGCAGTCCTGTCCCATCCCATAAACCGCTTTATAGATGCGTACGGCGTTTCCGCAGGCAGGCAGCCAAAGGAAAAGGCACGGCCGAAACCGTGCCTTCAGGGGAGAACGATCATGGTCAGTGTTTATTCGATGGATTTACCTGGATCTTGGCCATCATGCCAGCGTCCTCATGGTCGAGAATGTGGCAGTGAAAGACGAATGTCCCGGCGATATTCGGATCGCTGAAGTCCATGCGCACTGTGATGCTCGGATAAGGACCGCTTCCCGACCAGGCAGGGATGGGATAGCTATCGTAGAGTTCTGGATTCTGGACGGGCACACCATTAATCGCCATCAGGAGGTAGTGGACCTGGTGAATGTGGAAATCATGCGCCTCGCCCGCCTGGTTCTGGATGGTCCAATCTTCGATCGAGCCTACGGTGGTGGTAATCGCAGGCGGATCGTCCATATGAAAGACCCTCGGCTTCGCGCCTGCCACGGTGATGAAGTACTGGGTAGGGCCGTTGCTGCCCACCGTCTGCTCGGAGAAATAAAGGTTACGGGTGGTCGTGGGCTGTTGCGTCAACAGGCCGGCAAAGCGGGGACGGTCGGACGGCGGCTTGATTGCTGTCCGCGCCGGAGGTGGCTCGACCTTCGCGTTGTCGACGCCGAACATCTTCATCAACTGCTGCGGTGGATTGGCGTTGCCCACCGCACCTGTCGCATAGCCGTTGGTCAGGAATATTCCTTCCTGGTTGGAGGGAAGACCGGGCACAATGAATTCCGCCCGTCCGGCCGGCGGAATGACAATCTGGTTTTGGGCCAGCGGCGGTGACAGGGGAACGCCGTCCAGCGCGACTACCTGTACCTGCTGTGCGGTTGTACCGTAAATCACTTGCAGGGTGAGAAACGACTGGCTAGTTGCATTCAGAACTCGCCAGAATTCCTGTTGCCCGTATTGCATATTGATGTACGGCGACGGCGCATCGGGAAACAGTGCCGGCTGGAAGTTGATCGTCAGCTGGTTGGGGCCGGGCAGCCAGGAATTCGGGTTCTTGAATTGCTGACGGATGACGAGAACTCGCTCCGGCAGGCCCTGCGTTCCGTTGATGGTCCCCTCAATAAACAGCGCGCCGGACGCTCCGCCGTTCAACTGCGTGGTCGCCTGACCATGAGGATGGACATGGTACCAGTACATTCCGGGGTTGTCGTTCGGCGGAACCTGGAAGTTGTACTGGAACGGTGGATCGCCGGACTGGATCAGCGTGTAAATGACGTCATCCTGGTGGCAAAGCGGTGGAATATTCATTCCATGGAAGTGCATGTTGGTGGTACTGGGCATGATCATGCCACCGTTGCAGTCGGCGTCGGACTGCTTAACTGCCGGCTCCGGAACATGCATGCTCATCTGCATTTTCTTGGGGAACTTGTCGTACTTGTCGTAGGGAGCCTGAATGCTGTTGGTCAGGTTGAGCACCAACTGGTCGCCCGGATTCAGGCGCAGCGTAGGAGCTTCGATCTGCGTCCCCTGGTAAATGTAGGAGTAGCAGTAGTGCATGAATCCGTCGCTTCCCTGCTGGTTCTCCAGCGTCAGGTTGACGTTCAGAGCGCCGTTCTGACTGTACAAATCCAGAGGGTTAACAACCAGACTGCCGGGCAGCGGTCGCACAGGACACACATCCTGCGCCGAAGCGCTGGCCAGAGCAAGCGTCAAAACCAGGAACGGCAAAATCGATTTCATCATGGCAGACATACCTGAAACTTCGTAAATTTTTCCTGAGCCGGCGCATTGGCCGGACGCTTTCCTGCTAGAACGGCCGTGGAGGAACAACCTGGATCGACAGCAGTCCTGGGCTCAGATCGTCACTCACCGGAGACGCGGCAGCCTCGTTCAGCGTGCACGTCGAGCCCGTGGACGTCACATTGATGATGCCAACGGAGGAGCCAAACTCCGCCGCATAAAGGACATTACCCGTGCCCGTGGTATCGCGGGTCTGGAGCGACCCCACATAGCTCCACGGGTTATAAAAGTTTTTCAGCGGAGGGGAGATACAGCCCGCCAATACGCCGCCGGTGCTCTTATTGAACAAGGCAGCGCTGACATAGCCGACCTGGCTGTTGCCAATGTAGAGCAGGCTCTCATCCGGACTGAGCCGCACGTTGGCAGAGTTAACTCCCGGCCCGATGGCGTTGGTTGCCGTGCCGAGAATATACATGACCGTGGGGGCAAGTTTGCCCGAGGACAGATCGGAAACTTCCACCGTGGTGGTCACGGCGGCGTCGCCGAAGATTGCGAAATGACCGTCCTGGGTGATGTCCACTCCATCCGGGAAGTAAGCGGACGCGAAGCCGGTTGAATTCTGCTCATCGTTGTTGGAAATTGGAATTCCGTTCGCTGTGTTGAAGGACTGGATGGAGCCGTCAATGTAGGTGACCACCAGCATGTTCCCGTTGAGCGCCATGCCGGAGATCCAGCCGCCATTCAGCGGCGTGACCGTGATGTCGCCCAGGAATGACAGTTGGCATCCGGATCCCACCGAAAACGTCGCAATCGTATTGGAAAGGGTGTAGCCGGCATAAAGATAGTTCTGGTTGACAACTATGCCTATGCCGTTACTTGTCCCCACATCGTTGGTCGAACCCTGGAAGGTTCCCACCAACGCTTGCGTCTGGGTATTAATGGCAGCTACGTCACCAGAACCGGCGTCAGACACATACAGGCACTGAGCAGAACTGGAGGGCGCCATCGCCAGCCTCGGCGTTCCGAAAAACCCACCTCCAATACCCAGACCGGTGGTATT
>PLBD01000422.1 GCA_003135315.1 Acidobacteriaceae bacterium
CATACTCGTTGGCGATGCGCGGCAGCTGCAGCCGGTCCAGCTCTTCATTCTCGCGCACCAGCATGTCGTGGGAGCCGGGTAACATAGGAGTCCATCGGCCCAGTCCCACCTGGTAGTGCCCATGGCGCGCGGGCAGGAAGGATGCTGTTCGCAGCACGGCGTGCGTGTGGCGCCCCTTGGAATGAGTAACGGCGCGGGTAACGGCCCAGGACGGAAGACTCGCGGCCAGGGTGACCGCAATCAGAACCAGGGCATAGCCCAGCCTGCGCTGAGGAGCCTGCGACACGAATTGTCCCGGCGACCAGATGCTGAAATAGGGCGGCAAACGCATACCAACAGTAGAGTTGTTATTAAGAATAATGCTTTATTACAACACATCAGCGAGGAATGTCCAAGACCTTCCGGCGGCCGGGATGCCCCAAAAGGGTCACGTCTGTGCAAAATTGGGAAGCCCGAACGCCGGCCTTTGCCCGAATAGCGGCCTACTTCAGTTCGCCCCGCGGAAGATCATCTCCGTAATGGTGAAGTCGTCGGTCAGGGCAGTGCCGCCGCGAAACTTGGTTACCGCCTGTTCAATGGCGACCAGACCCAGGTGGCAGCAGCTCTCCAGCCGCTCTGTTCCGAAGAATTCGCCCGTCGCGTCTTCAGCCTCGGTGACGCCATCGGTGACCAGCAGCAAGCGGTCGTCGTTACCCAGGCGGTGACGCGTCGCCTGAAACTCCGCTCCCGGAACCAGGCCCACGGGCAGATTGCCTTCCTCCAGCTTGGTGATCTGGCCTCCCGAGACCAGCAGCGGAGGCACGTGTCCGCAGTTCATCAGCTCCAGTTCGCCGTCGTTGGTCAAGCGGGCGACGACCAGCGTGGCATATTTCTGGCCGCCGACCTTCTCGCAGAGAAAGCGATTGACCGCGGCCATCATCCCCGGCAGCGGCAAATCGAGGGCCAACTGCGAATACAACATCCCTTGCAGGATGGAAGCGACCACCGCCGCGGAGACGCCCTTGCCCGAAACATCGGCGACGATCAGGGTCAATCCTTTGTCGGTGTACACCAGATCGAAGAAGTCACCCCCGATGTCCTTGCAGGCGTAGCTGACGGCATTCACTTTGGCGAAGGGGACATCGGGAACGGTCACGGTCATCAAGCGCTGCTGGATTTCGGCGGCGATGGCCAGTTCCTGGCGATAGCGCTTGGCAGCGTCCTCGGCCTGCACCAGCGAAGCGTTCTCCACCAGGGTTGCGGCGCCGTTGGCAATGGTGCGCAAAATGTCGTGGCTCACCGAGGAGAGCTTGCCCGACAGGAACTGGGCGTCGAGATACAGGACGCCCTGCACGTGGGGGCCTCCCTTGGTGTCCTCTTTGGCCTTGTCCTTGATGACGGTCTTGCGCAGCGGAATACAGATGACGCTGTGGAGATTGTGCGCGACCACGCTCTCGCGGCCGGCCAGCTTGCCGGTGTCGTCGGTGTCGGTGACGAGAAATTCCGAGGCGCTGTTGGCGGCGTCGCGCAGGACCGAGCGCGAGATGGTGCTGTCATCGGTGATGCTTTCGCCGCTCTTATCGCGGCCCGCGGCCAGGCGAAGTTCGCCATCGGCCTCGCGGAGGAAGACAAATCCGCGCTCGGCGTGGGTGAGACGCAGGGCGGCTTCCAGCAAAGTCTGCAGCACGTCTTCAAGGACGCCGCTGGTGTTCAGCTTGCGCGCCGCTTCCAGGAACACACCCAGCATCTCCAGATCGGAACCGGCGCCGCTGGCCGGCTTCCAGGTGGAGAACTGGCTCAGGAACTGCTGCGCCGCGCTGGAGGGAGAACGGTCGGGGCTGAACAGGATATAGGACGCACCCTGCACTCCGAACTCGACACGATCGTTGCGGGCCAGTTTGCGCCGGTTGACGCGCTCTCCGTTGACAAAGGTCCCGTGGCGGCTGCCCTGAACGACGATGACGGTGCCGTCGGGCTCGCGGAGGAAGTGAGCGTGCTCCCGCGAGACGCGGGGATCGGCCATCACCATATCGCGATCGGTACGGCGGCCAATGGTGAAGGGGAAGTGATCAAGCACGACGGTGCGCCGATCCGTACCATCCACCACCACCAGGACCGGCGGGTCGCCGCTGGAAGGGGATTCGGATTTGCGCAACCACATGCCGGTAGCGCCCATGAAGCGTATCTCCTTAGCGTAGCCTGCGGGCAAGTCGCCCCGCGGACGGTATCGTTAAAACTATAGTCTAACTGCCTTGGCGCATCCACTGTTGTTCTGCGCCGGCAGGGGACAACCCGCTCTCGCTGCATCAGTTTTCGCTTCTGGATACCGATTTTCGGCGTACACTGTTGGGCGGCTTCGTTCCCGGGCCCGACAGAACCCATACAAGGAGAAACTAGTGAAACTGCGAATCAGCGCCATTCCCGCAATCGTTGTCGCCTTTCTGCTGCTGTTGCCCTGGGCGGCAGCACAAATGCCGCCGCAAATGACGCCGTTTACCGCCGACATGCAATTCACCTCAACCCACGGCAGGGGAGGTTCGACGCGTGAGGCGAACGGCAAGATCTACATGGCCCACGAACACATGCGCATGGACATGACGGGCATGCAGGGCGGCGGCCCAGGCGGCGGGGTGATCATGATTACCAACTTTGCCACCAAGACGAGCGACACCCTGATGCCGGCCCAGCATATGTATATGGAGTTCAAGGCCGACCAGATGCAGGGACGGCGGCCGGGCATGGGACCCAACATCAAGCCGCTCGCCGACCCCACGAATCCCTGCTCCGGTATGGAGGGAGCGACCTGCAAGAACCTCGGCACCGAGCAGGTGAACGGCCGCAGCTGCGATCACTGGCAGATCACCGACAAGAACGGCAAGGTCAGCAACCTCTGGATCGACCAGAAGATCCATTTCCCCATCAAGACGGTTTCCGAGGACTCCACCTGGGAGCTGAGCAACATCAAGGAGGGCGAGCCTGCCGCCAGCCTCTTCGAAATTCCTCCCGGCTATCAGAAGATGGACATGGGAAGCATGATGCAGGGCATGCGCCCACCGCAACAATAACGCGGTAGTATCTGAGGCCCTCTGATTTCCGCAGTCCCGCGCGGCGGTGGCAAACCCACCGCCGCGTTGTGTCCTCTCGCCGGGCAGCAACCTTTCGCCGATTCTGGGTTCTTATACTCGACAGGCATTTTGCCAGCGAAATGAGAAGCCCGGCGTGAGTTACGGTTTCCCGGCAAAGCCAGGAAGGATGATGCGTCCATGAATAGAGATGGTGCAAAGGTGAAAACACAAGCCAGGTTTTTCGCGGCATTGCTAGTCTTCTCGATGTTGCTGGTGGCCCGCATGTTCGGTGATGCGGGGGATCCTCCCAACCGGGTGGCGCGGCTGAGCTACATGGAGAATTCCGTTTCCTTCGAGCCGGCCGGGGAAAGTGACTGGAGCCAGGCGACGCTGAATTATCCCCTCACTACCGGGGACCGCTTGTGGACGGACGTCAACGCGCGCGCGGAACTGGAAACCGGCAACGTCGCTATTCGCATGTGGCAGCAGACCGACCTCACCACTACCAATCTCACGGACCAGTTGCTCCAGCTTGGACTGGCGCAAGGCTCGCTGCGCGTCCGGATTTACGATTTGCGACCCGGCAACTCCGTCGAGGTTGACACGCCCAGCGCCGCCATCACTATGGTGCAAGCGGGAAGCTATCGCATCGACACGTATCCCGACCAGAACATGACGCTGGTGACGGTCAACAGCGGCGAAGTGCAGGTCAGCGGAAACGATGTTAACCAGATGGTGGGAAGCGGACAGGCGGTGCAGTTGACGGGATCGAATCCGGTGCAACTGCAATGGGTCTCGGTGCCTGGGCCGGACAATTTCGATCAGTGGTCGAATGAGCGCGATCAGAAATATCTGAACGCGCAAGCGCGGCAATACGTCAGTCCGGAGATTCCCGGCTACTACGATCTGGATGGTTACGGCAACTGGGCGACCGTAGAACAAGGTCCCATCTGGTATCCGACGACGGTGCCCGCGGGATGGGTGCCTTACCGCTATGGACGCTGGGTCTGGGTCGAGCCGTGGGGCTGGACGTGGGTTGACAATTCGCCGTGGGGATTCGCTCCCTTCCACTATGGACGCTGGGTGCAGGTGGGCCCGCGCTGGGGTTGGCTGCCGGGACCGATTGCGGTCGCGCCGATTTACGGACCGGCCTTCGTCGCCTTTGTCGGCGGCGGTGGATTTTCGTTTGGCGTCGGCGTGGCGGCGTGGTTCCCGCTCGGTCCAGGCGAGGCATTCTACCCCTGGTATCACTACAGTCCGGGTTATCTGCGGCAGATTAACGTCACGAACGTCCGCAACATAAACGTCACCAACATTACCAACGTGACCAACATCAACAACGTCCACTACCGTTATCAAACCACGGCCACCACGGCGGTCTCTCAGAATGCATTTCGCAATGGGGAGCCGGTTGCGCGCAATCTGGTAAAGGTCAACCCGGAGCAGCTTGCCAGGGCGCAAGTGATCCCGCATCCGGAAGTCAATCCCACGCCGCGCGCTATCGCAGGCGGGAATGCGACCCATCCGCCGGTAGCGGCGCAGCGCCCAACGGTTGTGCAGCATCCTGCGGTCTCCAGGGCACCGGAACCGGCGCCGAAAAATGTTGAGCCTTCGCGTGCAGGTGAAGCGCCGCATCCCAACGAACCTTCGCCGGCGAAGCCGAACGAAGCGCGAACCTCGCCGGTGACGGCCAAGCCAGTGCCGGAAGCGCCGCGCGAGAATCCGCCAGCGGCGAGCAATCGTCCGCCAGTCACCCAGCCGGTAACCGTGAACCGTCCGCCCAACGCACCTTCGACGACGCGTCCGCCGCTGGTGTCAAAAACTGAGCCGCCGCAACAGAAATTGCCGTACCAGCAGAAGGCGCCGGCCATGGCAGAGCATCCGGGACGTCCGCTGGAGCCGCAACAGCGGGCCAACATCCAGGCGGGAAAACCCGCGGGCCCAATGCAGGACCAGGAGTTTCCGCCTCACGGCCCCAGCCACGCGGCGCCTGCGCCTCATCCTGCGCCGGCTTCGCACGGAGGGTCGTCCAAGCATTAACCGGGCTGCCGCAGCTCGAATCCATATGGAAGAGAAAACGCGGATATAATGTAATTGCGCTCCCTCGTGAATCGACGCCCGCCGCATGCGGCGGGCGATCCGCATCGGAAGTCAGCGAGCGATCTTGCCAGTTGCACCCCCAATTCGTGGGCCGAAGAAACGCAGCCGTACCCCCGCGATCATCGCGCTGTCCATCGCAATCTTCTTCCTGTTCACCGTCATTCTGGCGCAAGCCACCTTTAAGCTGACGTTCCTGCAACCTGACACCAGCGAAGAGACGATTATTTTCGCGGCGGTTTCAGCGCTGATTTTCCTGCTCTTCGTCGCGCTGACGTTCGTACTGATTCGCACCCTGCTGCGTCTTTATGCCGAGCGCAAGACCGGCGTGCTGGGATCCCGTTTCCGCAGCCAGATGGTGCTGGGCGCGCTGCTGTTATCGCTGGGGCCAGTGATCTTCCTGTTCCTCTTCTCCTACGGACTGATTAATCGTTCTGTCGAGAAGTGGTTCTCCCGTCCGGCGGAAGACGTGGAGTACCGCACCAATGTGATCGCCTCGCTGCTGACCGAATACGCGCAGACCAACGCGCGCGACGAGGCGCTGCGAATCGCGGCGACTCCCGATGCGCAGAAGTCATTCCACACGGGCAATTTCACGTTCATCATGGAGGAGCTTCGCCGCAGCGAAGTCACGCTACAGGGCGGATTCGCGTTTGCCCTGGTGGACGATCAGGCCGAGGCCAGTTTTCATGCTCCGGAAGCCTGGCCTTTGATTCGCCGTCATCTGCCGCAGGCCGCGGCCGTGAAAAGTCAGGCGACACCATTTGATCTGCTGGGGCAGATGTATGTTCTGGGCCGCGCACACGTCGGCGACCACGGCCAGATTCTGGTGGCCATGCCGCTGCCGCAAAGCTACCTGAGCACGCTCGCCGATATCGAACGCAGCCAGGCGCAGTACCGCGAGCTGCGATTGCAGCGGCGAAGACTGCGGCGCACCTACCTGGGATTCCTGTTGCTGCTGACCGTAGGCGTGCTGTTTGCCTCCACCTGGCTGGCGTTATTCCTGTCGAAGGCAGTGACGCGTCCGCTGGTCGCGCTGGCCGAAGCCACGCAGGAAATCTCGCGTGGCCGCCTGGATTACCGCGTGGACGTGAAAGCCGGCAGCGAAATCGGCAAGCTGGTGGAGTCATTCAATCGCATGGCCGCCGATCTGGAAGCCAGCCGCAGCGGGATTGAAACTTCGCGGCGCGAGCTGGCGGAGATGAACGCGCAGCAGGAGCAACGCAGCCGTCACATCGAGACCATCCTGGAGAGCGTTCCCTCAGGCGTGCTGTCGCTGGATTCTTCTCGGCACATCGTTCATTCCAACGCCGCGCTGCGCCGGCTGCTGCGCCTCGATCAAAACCTGCCTGCCGCAGCCCAGACGCTGGCTGACCTGTTCCCGCCCGATACCGTTGCCGATCTCGAGCACATGCTGCGCAAGGCCGACCGCATGGGGAGCACGACGAGTCAGATTGAGACGGTCACTGCGCGCGTCAATCTGAACGTGGCTGTCACCGTGGCTTCGCTCGACCCGCCGGTGCAGACCGCGCGCAATGGCAGGCAGCGCACAGGATACGTGGTGGTGCTGGAAGACCTGACCGATCTGCTGCGCGCCCAAAAGCAGGCCGCGTGGCGCGAAGTGGCGCGGCGCATCGCACACGAAATCAAGAATCCGCTCACCCCGCTGGCCCTGGCCGCGGAGAGGATCCGCCGTCACCTGGAACGGGCAACTCCTCCGGACGCAACCTCGCTGAAGGTGATCCGGCAGTGCGCCACTACCATCAGCTCGTCGGTGGAGACGGTGCGTAAGCTGGTCAACGAGTTCTCCACTCTGGCGCGTTTCCCCGCCGCCAAGCCGCAACCCTCCGACATTAACGCGATTGTCCACGAAGCCCTGCTGATGTTCGACGGCAGACTGGACGGCGTTCGCGTGCAGCAGGTCCTGGCGCGAGACCTGCCGCCGGTGCAGGCCGATCCCGATGCCATGAAGCGCGCCATCGCCAACCTGGTGGACAACGCGGCCGAGGCCTTGCAGGATTCGTTGATGAAAGAGATCGTGATTTCCACCACCCTGATGGAAGATCGCGACTCCGTGGAAATCATTGTGGCCGACACCGGACACGGCGTCACTGCCGACGTCAAGGAAAAGCTTTTTCTGCCGTACTTCTCCACCAAGGGACGGGGCACCGGGCTGGGTCTGGCGATTGTCGGCCGCATCATCGAAGACCATCACGGCTCCATCCGCGTGGAAGAGAACTCTCCCGTCGGGGCGCGTTTTATCGTAGAGTTGCCTGTGGCCCAGGAAGTCGGGGTCGAAGCCGTCACAGCGTAGGAATTCGCTGTAGGCGCGCTACGGGTGGAGCACGCCTTCAGGCGTGCACGTACCGCGGTTCAATGGAGGCGCCGCTTCAGCGGCTGAGGTAATGGTCTTCGCACTTCAGCGGCTAAAGCCGGTTTTAACTCCAAGTCCCGATGCACCGCTGACGCGGTGCTCCACCCAATCCTGACTTCGGAAGATAACCCATCGACATGCATACCGTTCTGATCGTGGATGACGAATCGCAGATCCGCAGCGCGCTGGAAGGCGTGCTGGCCGATGAAGGCTACAAGACCCTGCTCGCCGGCAGCGGTGAAGAGTGCCTGGAAGTCCTGCGGCACAAGTCGCCGGACGTGATTCTGCTGGATATCTGGCTGCCGGGCATCGACGGTCTGGAGACGCTGGAAAAGCTGGTGGAGCGCGACGACCATCCCGAGGTGATCATGATCTCGGGCCACGGCAACATCGAGACGGCCGTGCGCGCTACCAAGCTGGGCGCCTTCGATTTTCTGGAAAAGCCGCTCTCCATCGAGCGCACGCTCATCGTCCTGAAGAACGCCATCGAGGCCAAGCGGCTGCGCAGCGAGAACCTGGAATTCAAGAAGCAGTTTCAGACGCGCAGCCTCATCGTGGGCGACAGCATTCCCATGAAGGCGCTGCGCCAGCAACTCACCCTGATGGCGGGAACCAATGGCCGCGTCCTCATCTATGGGGAAAGCGGCACCGGCAAGGAACTGGTGGCGCATGCCCTGCACTCGATGAGCCCGCGCGCCGCCGAACCCTTC
>PLBD01000126.1 GCA_003135315.1 Acidobacteriaceae bacterium
GTGATCATGCCGAAGCCGGCGTGGTTCACCAGATACGTACCCGTGTAGTCAAAAATTCCTTTGAGGACGGTGGAACCAACCAGAGCAACCGCAACCATGGTCCACGCATTCGTAAGACGGGAAGGCACCAACTGCTGCAGATAGACCGCGTGGTGCGTAATCGGAATGACGAAAAGTTGTATGTCCTTCGATCCGGTGGCCGGATTCAACACGCGGTCAAAGATGGGACGAATCAGTAGAAACTTGAACGCGTCGAGCGCTCCTACGAACGCCATGAGCACGACGGAACACAGAATCTGCCACCAATAGGGAAGCGCGTAACGAGCCAGGCGCATCAGTTGCCGCATAGAACTCCACGCGGGCCGCAGTGGCTTACGGACGATGGCATAGACATGCTGTGCAAGGGCTTATTCTACTGCGGTCGCTGGTCGTTTGTCGTTTGCCCCCCGCCGGCCGTGATCGGATCCCATGCGGCGAACGACTAAGGACCAAGGACCAGCGACAGAATCTCCTCACTTCGGCATATCCCGATGCGCCACCTTCACCCGGTATCCGGCCTGGTGCAGCCGCTTGCCGACTTCCTCGGCAATCATCACCGAACGATGATGGCCTCCGGTGCAGCCGAATCCGATGGTGAGATAGCTTTTGCCTTCGCGAATGTAATGCGGAATCAGGTAAATCAGCAGTTCGGAGATCCGCCGGATGAATTCCTTGGTCTGGGGAAACGAGCGAATATATTTCGCCACCGCCGGATGCCGTCCGGTGAAAGGCCGGAACTTGGGAATGAAGTGCGGATTGGGCAGGAAGCGAACGTCGAAGACCAGGTCCGCGTCTTCGGGCACGCCTTCGCGATAGCCGAAGCTCACGCACGAGATCAGGATGTTCTTGGCGCGATCGCCGCCCTGGAAACGTTCCGTCAGCATGGCGCGCAGTTCGTGCACGTTGAACTTGGTGGTGTCGACCACCAAGTCGGCCAGCGCTTTCACCGGTTGCAGCCGCCGCCGCTCCGACGTAAGCGAAGCCTTCACCGAAACATCGCGTCCCAGCGGATGCGGCCGGCGCGTCTCGCTGTAACGTCGCAGCAGGGCCTCCTCGTCGGCCTCAAGGAACAGCACCGTGGTCTTCAGCATTCGCCGCAGGGAGCCGAGAATGTGTGGTATCTTGTCCAGCCGCGCGCCCTCGCGAATATCCACTACCAGCGCCGCACGCTGGATCTCCAGGCTGTCCAGTACGAGTTCGGCAAAGTTGGAAATCAGGCCTACGGGAAGGTTGTCCACACAGTAATAGCCAAGGTCCTCGAAGGCATTCAGCGCGGAAGCCTTGCCGGCGCCGCTCATGCCGGAGATGATGACCAGCTCGTGCTGGTCATGGGCGCGCTGAAGCGCCGCAGCTTTCGCTGTCGAAGCTGGAGCTCGCTTGCGAGTCCGTCGTGGGTCGCTTTGGGCGGGCGGGGTCATGGCGCAGTCTTCCTGTGGGCGAGAGTACCAGACTTGCTCGCCTGGCGTCAGCCTCGCCTTCCAATTGAAGGATGCCGCTGCAGGATCACAAGACTCGCTGCTCCCTCCAAACTCTGGACACCGACCATATTAATGGCGTACAAGCGGGCTATGGGCTATTCGCGGAAGATCGCCGGAATTGGGCTTGCCGTGGTCGCCGTTTGTGCTATTGCCATCGCGGCAGATTTTGAATGGAGCTGGCACAGCCAGGAAGTCATCGGCCGTAATGATCCCAGCGTGGGCAATACCTCGAAGCTGACCGAGTCCGACCGCACCGCGCTGATTGCCGCCATCGTCTTGCGGCTACAGAAGCCGATGAGCGATCAGGGGTATAGCGACGACCGCATTCGCGAGGTCGCCTCCACCACGCGCGTTCGCTTCGTTGACCTCGGAAGCGGAGGAAAGCCGATGGTATTCGCCACATCGCTTGGTCTCGAAGGCGGCTGTGATGCGCTGGTGAATTGTCCGTTCTGGATCTTCCGTCACAGCGAAGACGGCTACGTCTCTCTGCTTGACACGTCAGCCTCCAGCTACACGATTCAGCCGACTAGCACAAATGGATTCTCCGACCTGGTGATGGCTCGCCACACCGCCGCCAATGAGAGCAAACTGACCCTATACAACTACGCGGAAGGCAAATACGTTGAGGCCGGCTGCTATACGGCAACCTGGCGGCCGGCCAAAGACGGCGAAACGCCGGCCCCTGAGATAGCCCCCTGCGCAGTTGAAGAGAAGAAATAGAGAAATCCAATACCTCTACTGCACCTGCGCGTAGGCATCATAACTCCGCGTCTGGCTTCAGCCACGGACACCTTCTCGTTTTCAACGGGGAACCTTGTCCATCCATAACCGCGTCCCCGGATACCGGCAGGAAAACGTCGCGGCACGTGCCGCGGCGGCCAGTGAGTCGCGAAAGCTGAGCCCCGGCTTGCAGGCGTAGTAACAGAAAACTCCGTGAAAGATGTCGCCGGCCCCGAGGGTATCAACCGGGCGGATTTTCTCGATGGCGACTGTGCCGCGCTCTTCATGATCAACAAAGAGTATGGGCCCGGCGCCGCGCGTGATCGCGATCCGGCGGATTCTTCGCGCCGCGAACAACTCTAAGACATCGCCAATGTTGCGACAGCGCGGAGGCCGGTAGTCGCCTGAACAGATCGCAATGTCAACGTAAGGCAAGAGCTCGGCCATGCCTTCCTTCCAGCTTCCGCTATCGAGAACAACAGGAATTCCGCGCTCGTGTGCCGCTCGCGCGGCGGCGATGCAGAGCGGCATGTAATGGCCGTCTACATGCAAAATCCGAACCCCGCTCAGCCATCGCGGGTTGAATTCCGCAGGGATCGGCGAAAACACTGCGGCATTGGCCGAGACCACGGTCCGCTCGCCTGTACCCCGCAACACCATGATGGACGAAATCGGCGGCGCTTCCTTTCGGCGGCGTGCGAGGTCGTACAGAGCCACATCGAATTTCTCGAGGTCGGTTCGGATTATGGTGCCCAACGAGTGCAAGCCCACAGCCGTCACCAGCGCCGCACGGCCACCGAGAAAGGCGAATGTCGCGGCGGCGTTCGTGGCGGGCCCTCCTACTCCGATCTGCTGGCCTGGAACCGAGATCTTCTGATTGCGCCGTGGAATCTCATCGACCGTATAACTGAGGTCCACGGTCGCCAGGCCAACAAACAAGCCCTTCGGTCGGGCAATTCTTGAGCTAATAGCCATGCACCGCAGCTTAACAAACGCCGAACGTTCTCTCCGATTACGGCATCGCCCAGTAGCTGGAATGGCCGGGTTTATGTTGTAATAGATAGATAACTATGCCAAAGCTTAAGACACATAGCGGAGCGGCCAAGCGCTTCAAGAAGACAGGTACCGGCAAGATCAAGCGCGGTCACGCGTATAAGCGGCACATCCTGACTTCCAAAGGTACGAAGCGCAAACGCCAGCTCGATAAAGATGTGATGCTTGATAAGGCCGACGTGCCCAAGATCAAGCGCATGATTCCATACTAGCCGCATGGTGCGGCAGCCGGCGTCGGCCACCAGGCGATGACGGCCAACAGCGTGTGAAGAGGTATTTCGGCCCCTCAGCAATGAGCGTGGTCACCTTCTTACCTCCAGCCGCTTAGCGATTTTCAAAAGGAGAAGCAATGCCTCGCGTAAAACGTGGTACCAAGCGCCGCGCGCGCCGCAAAAAGATACTGGAGCGTGCAAGCGGCTATTACCTGACAAAATCAAAGCTCTACCGGTCGGCAAAAGAGTCGGTGGAGCGCGGACTGAAGTTCGCCTACAGCGGCCGCAAGCAGAAGAAGCGGCAGTACCGCTCTATCTGGATTGTGCGCATCGGCGCCGCCGCCAAGCTGAACGGACTCAGCTACAGCGTATTCATCAACGGCCTGAAGAAGGCCGGCATCGATCTGGATCGCAAGATTCTCGCCGATCTGGCAGTCAACGATGCCGCTGGATTTGCGACGCTCTGCAAGCAGGCGCAAGCCGCCGTCGCATAGCCGGTCGTCCCGGGAAATTGCAGTCAGGAATGGGCGGCCGGAAAGGCCGCCCGTTGTGTTTTGTTGTGCTGATAGTTCATGTACACCGTCCCCAAACTCGAAGATTACTCGCCCGAATCGCTGGACCGTGCCGTTGCCGAACTCTTCGGTGCCCTCGACAACGAAACTGCGGCGCTCCACACCGATTCCGACTGGAAGGCGTTTCGCGATCGCTGGCTGGCGCGCAAGAACGGCGTCCTCACCCAGATCAACGACATCTGGTTGAAAGCCTCGCCGGGCCCCGCAAAGCGCGAAGTCGGCCGCCGCGTCAACGAGTTGAAGGCTCGCGCGGAAGCGGCAATTGAAGACGCGCACAACAAGATCCATGCTTCTTCCGCCAACGCCTTGCTCGCCTCCGAGCGCCTCGACATCACCCTCCCCGGCATCCAGCGCCCCATTGGCGTGAAACATCCGGTGCTGCGAGTAATGGACGAGATCGTTGCCGTCTTCAAGGCGATGGGCTACTCCGTCGGCGAAGGTCCTGAGGTCGAGACCGACTACTACAATTTTGAATCGCTCAACTTCCCGCCGAATCATCCCGCGCGCGACACCCAGGACACGCTGCTCATCGCTGGGCAGGAGCACAAACCCTCGCGCGATCGGCTGTTGCTGCGCACGCACACTTCGCCGGTGCAAATTCGCACCATGGAGAAGCAGCCTCCGCCGCTGCGCATTGTCATTCCCGGCAAGGTGCACCGCAACGATCCGCTGGATGCGACGCACTCGCCCATCTTCCACCAGGTCGAGGGCCTCGCGGTCGACACCAACATCACCTTCTGCGACCTGAAGGGCACACTCGATCACGCCATGAAGGCGCTGTNNTGCAAAAACAGCGGCTGGATCGAGCTGCTGGGCTGCGGCATGGTCGACCCAAATGTCTTCGATTTTGTGAAGCAGAACGGCTACGACTCGTCGAAGATCTCGGGCTTCGCCTTCGGCATGGGGGTCGAGCGCATCGCTATGCTGAAGTACGAAGTGGAAGGAATCCAGTTGTTTTACGAGGGCGACGTCCGCTTCCTGGAGCAGTTCGCATGAGAATCATTCCCGCATGGCTGCGTGAGTTCGTTGACGTCGTAACTGACGACCGCCAACTCGCCGAAGACCTGACCTCAGCCGGGATCGCGGTGGAGTCTATCCAGGAAGAGAACGGTTCGACTGTATACGAGATGGACCTGACGACGAACCGCGTGGACGCGATGAACCACTATGGCGTGGCGCGTGAGGCGTCTGCCATCTATGACGTCGAGCTGAAGAAGGTCGAGCCGAAGCTGCCCGCGATCAAGGGCGACGCATGCTTCCCTATCGTGATTGAGGACGCGCAGGGTTGCGCGCGGTACACGGCCCGCATTATTCGCAACGTGAAGATCGGCCCTTCTCCTGAGCACATCGTCAAGCGGCTGGAACTCTTGGGATCGCGCTCCATCAACAATGTTGCTGACGCCACCAACTATGCGCTGAACGAGCTCGGCCATCCTACGCACGCCTTCGATCTCGACCTGCTGGAAGGCGGCACGATCATCGTCCGCCGCGCCCGCGAAGGCGAAGTGCTGAAGACGTTGGACGGCGTCGACCGCAAGCTGACAATCGAAGACCTCGTCATCGCCGACGCCAGCAAGCCGGTTGCGCTGGCGGGCGTGATGGGCGGCTTCAACTCGATGATTACCGAGCGAACGAAGAACGTGCTGATCGAGTCGGCCTGGTTCGATCCGGCAACGGTTCGCAGCATGGCCAAGCGTCACCTCATGCACACCGACGCTTCGCATCGTTTCGAACGTGGCGCCGATTGGGGCATCACGCCCTTGGCCTGCGATCGCGTGGCCGAGCTGATTCTGCAAAGCGCCGGCGGCGAGCTACACGGCGAACAGATCGATGTGATCGCGCGTATGCCCGAGCGCGCGCCGATCCTGCTGCGTCGCTCAGAGGTTCGGCGCAACCTCGGCATCGATATTGCCGCAGACGAGATCCAGCGGATTCTGCTTAGGTTGGGATTTGGGGTGTCCGTCGGCGCGAACGACAAACGTCTTACCAGTAAGACAAGTGAGGTCGATCTTACTAGTAAGACGGAGGGCACAAATCTTACTAGTAAGACGTCTTACTAGTAAGACGAGAGCGCGTTATTTCGTTCCATTCTTGACCAGCTTAAGGAATTCCGCGGAACGACGGCTGACTTTCCGGTTTTGAGATTGTCACTGGGCTGGATTACGTGGGTCACAGACAAACTTCCTCCGCAGGCGTGCAATTGTGATGAGTGTTCGGCGGAGGATGTTTCCGCTGTGCGTCGCTCGATAATCGAGACCCTACCATTCCACGCAATGGCGACGCCCTAAGCAGGCACGAGTAGACTTCCCCCGTTAGCACTCAAGAGCGGTGTGCCTCGGTTTTCTCCTGGTTCGACGAATTAGCCTTGCCTGCAGTCAAAGATAAAAGGAGGCCCTTATGACTCCCGGTTCTCTTCCAAACTTCAAAACTTGTTCTCTTATCGCCGCCGTCGCCGCGGCCTTGGCGATTGCGTTTGTGGTGGCAATCGTCGCAACCCCAGCAGCGCAGGCGCAAACGTTTCAGGTCATTCACGCTTTCACGGGCGGCGAGGACGGAGGGAATCCTGAAGCCGGCTTGACCGTGGATGCTGCGGGAAATTTCTACGGAACTACGGAATTTGGCAACCAATCTGCTGGCACCGTCTTCAAGCTCGTGCATTCCCGCTTCGGCTGGGTGCTGACCACCCTCTACAGCTTCGGTGGAGGCAATGGCGGTTCTTCTCCCTGGGGTAGGGTGGCGATCGCCAGTGGCGGAACGTTGTATGGAACCACGACCGGTGGAGGCGGAGGCAACTGCCAACCACTTGGCTGTGGCACAGTCTTTCAGTTGACGCCCCGCCGCCCGCACCTACAGCACTGGGCAGCACCGGCCCATGGAATGAAACACAGATTTATGCCTTCCACGGGAGTGACGGATGCGATCCTACCGACGACCTCACCTTCGACCCATCAGGGAATATCTATGGCACAACATACGCAGGCGGTGCCTTAGCCCGCTTTATTCGTGAAGGCGC
>PLBD01000122.1 GCA_003135315.1 Acidobacteriaceae bacterium
CGCGCCTCGATCCCATCGAGGCGCTACGGTACGAATAAGAGCTCGTGTACAAATCTTGGACATTTTGTGCAGGGCAACCCATGGCGGGTGACCGCTGTCACATGCCTTTAACAACGGGAACCCTACCATCATCCTTCCGGAGTCCACCCAGCGCCGGGTGTGACCGCTCGTTTGGTTCACATGTCCAAGGCTTCCAACTTCGTCAAAGCCGCCGGCATGGCTCTCATCACGCTGGCCCTCACCGCAGCGCTGGAAGCGGTCAAGACCGCCCTGTTCCCTCACCTTTCGCTATGGCAATCGCACACCATCACCATCCTGTACTTCGCTGCGGTTGCATTCGTCCTCAGCCTCGCAATCCTGTGGCGCTGGCGACGCGACGTGGCCTCGCTCCGTCGCGAGAGGGTCAACTTCGAAGCTCTGGTCGAGCACCTGCCGGGCTTGGCTTGCATTGTAGACAAGAATCATAAGCTGATGCGCTGGAACTCGCGCTTCCAGACGGTCCTCGGTTACTCCGCCGCCGAGCTGCGGGAAATGTTCGCTTATGAAGGCATCGCGGAAGACTATCGCGATCTTGTTCCGGCGATCATTGGACGAGCCTGGCAAACAGGTTATGCCGAAATGGAAGCCGCCTGGCTCACGAAGGATGGTCAGCGCACTCCCTGCTATCTGACCGGCGTCCGCATTCTTGTCGGCGATCAGCCCTGCGTCCTCAGTGTTGGTATCGACATCAGCCATCAGAAGCACGCCGAGGAAGCCCTCCACAAGAGCGAGGAACAATACCGCAGGCTGCTCACGAACCTTCCCGACGTCGCCTGGACCTCCGGCCTCAGTGGTCAAATCACCTACGTCAGCCCCAACGTGCAGGACGTATTCGGCCAGACACCGCAGGAAATATGCGAGGGCGGAGTCGAGGGAATCATCCAGCGTATCCATCCGGACGATCGTGACTTCGCGGTTCTCAGCTATCGCAAGCTCTTTGAGGAGAATGAGGTCTTTGACGCCGAATACCGTTTTCAGCGCAGCGATGGCGTATGGCGGTGGGTGCAAGATCGGGCCATTCGAACTCACGAGCAGGATGGTGTCCTGTTGGCGGATGGAGTTCTCACCGACATCACCGAACGCAAGCAAGCCGAAGAGGCTGATTCGCGGCTGGCTGCGATTGTGATGTCCTGCGGCGACGCCATCATCGCTGAGACCACTGAGGGGACAATCCTCTCCTGGAACCCGGGGGCGGAGCAGATGTACGGTTACACCGCCGACGAAGCCATCGGACAGCACGTCTCCAGATTCATATCTCCCGAACGGCTGCATGAGGTTCCCGACATAATCAGCAGGATCTTACGCGGCGAACCAACCCAACATTTCGACTCCGTGGGCGTGCGGAAAGACGGTACCCGGTTCGACGTGTCCGTTGCCGTCGCCGCCATCAAGGACAAGAGCGGACGTGTGCTGGGCATCTCCGGCATCGCTCACGACATCACTCTGCGCAAGCGGGCCGAGGAAACCCTCCGCAAGAGTGAGGAGCAATACCGCAGGCTGCTCAACAACCTTCCCGACGTGACCTGGACCTCCAGTCTGAATGGAGATAGCTCTTTCGTCAGTTCCAACATCGAAGAGATTTTTGGCTACACCCGGCAGGAGTTCCGCGAGCAGGGAGCGAAACTATGGTTTGACCATATTCATCCCCGTGACCGCGGCCGCGTGCAGGAAAAGCGTAAGGCCCTGTTCGAAACCGGCGACGTATTCAATCTCGAATACCGGGTGCAACACAAGGATGGCCGCTGGCTGTGGGTATGCGACCGCGCGCTGCGCACCCATGAGCAGCACGGCGTCCCCTTCGCCGACGGAATTCTCACCGACATCACCGAGCGCAAGGCTGCCGAGGAGACCACTTCGCAACTGGCGTCCATCGTCAATTCATCCAGTGGCGCCATCATTGGAAAGAACGCCGACGGCACCATCGTGTCCTGGAATCCCGCTGCCGAGAAAATGTTTGGATACTCCACAGATGAAGCCATCGGCAAGCACATTTCCCTGCTCGTCCCTCCCGAGCGAAGGCACGAGCTGCCGTATGTCCTCGGCAAGATCGCTCGCGGCGAGCAGGTGGAGCGCTTCGATTCGGTGTGCCTGTGCAAAGACGGCAGCCGGCTCGACGTAGCGCTCTCCATATCTCCCATCATGGACAGGAACGGCGCCGTGCTGGGCATCTTCACCATCGCCAATGACATCAGCCTGCGCAAGCGCGCGGAGCAGGATCTGTTTCGGGCCAAGGATGCAGCCGAGGCGGCAGCCCGCGCCAAGACTCAATTCCTGGCCAACATGAGCCAGGAACTCCGCACCCCCATGAACAGCATCCTGGGCATGGCGGAGTCGGCGCTGGATACCCAGCTTGACGCCGAGCAACGCGAGTCACTTCTGGTTATTCAGTCCACGGGGACGGGGTTGCTCCGCCTCATCGACGATCTCCTGGACTTTACCCGGACCGAATCCGGCACCCTCGCCCTCGATAGCATCGCCTTCAATCTCCACGAAACGGTGCGGCAGACCCTCCGCCCGTTGCGCTTCCAGGCCCAGCAGGTAGGCCTGGAGTTCGTGTGCCACATGGACCCCGGACTGCCGGCTGTGATCTTCGGCGATCCCCAGCGCTTGCGGCAAGTCCTGGTCAACCTGGTGGGAAATGCCATCAAGTTCACCTACCAGGGCAAGGTGGAAGTGCACGTTGCCTGTGCTTCCCTGACCGCGGATACTGCGGAGGTTCTGTTCACGATATCGGATACCGGAATCGGCGTGTCTCCCGACAAGCACTCGACTATCTTCGAAGGTTTTACTCAAGGCAACGGCAGTTCAACTCGAATGAACGGCGGCACGGGACTCGGCTTGGCCATCTCCTCGCACTTGGTTGCGCTGATGAACGGAAAGATCTGGGTCGAAAGTCAACACGGCCATGGCAGCACCTTTAGGTTCACTGTTCAACTGCCAGTCTCTGAAAACGGCAGAAGAAGGTTCCCTGAGCCGGCAACAACTGTCTCCTAGCCGTCCCGTCGCTTCTGCCGATCGCGAGCTCCAAAGTTTGACTTTGCATCATTCCCCAGTCACAATGCCCTCCTGTGCTTTTTTCCCGCACCCGCCTTTGGACCAGGTGCGCCGAATCCACCCATTTCGAGCCCATAACCCCGGATCATAAGGAACCAACAAGGAGACTACGATGGCAGAACAAGAAGCAAAAACCTGCGCCCACGAACCATGCCTGTGTACGGTTGCCGGCAACGACAAGTATTGCAGCGACGCTTGCCGCGATGCGGGATCCAGAGAAGTGGAGATCGCGTGTCAGTGCCAGCATCCCGCTTGCCTGGATAGCGTCTAAAAGCGGTCAGGTTCGCGTCGCTCCTGAGCAGATGGCGGCAGTAACGGACTACCTCTTCCGCCACGCAGCTTAATGTTTTTCGACAGCGCCCCCGATGGCGTCAAACCATTGACATGGGCTTCGCCATTGAAGGACAATCCTGTTACTTGTTTCCCCGGGCTCGCACTGCTTGCTGTCGCTCCTTACCAGAGTTTCCAGCATTGACACCCTGCGCCAATCGCTTACGGTCGCCGCCCGGAATGGGGTCCAGCAACAATTCTGGTAGTCACTTGGCTGTTTGACTTCAACAATCTTCACCATGAAAAGGACCATTGTTTTGACAAAGAGATCCGTGTTTGCCGTCGTTTTGTTATTGCTTGCCGCCTGCTGCGCGTTGCAGGCGCAGACCCTCACCAATCTTACGCACCAGCCTCCGGATGGCGCTGGCATCGTCTTCCTCCTGACCGATGGCACGGTCCTGGCTCAAGGCAACCAGGGCCAGGACTGGTGGAAGCTCACTCCCGACATCAACGGAAGCTACGTTAACGGCACCTGGTCGCAAGTCGCCAGCCTGGCCTCCGATTACGATCCTTATGCCTTCGCCTCGCAAACCCTGTCTGACGGCCGGGTCCTCATTGAGGGTGGAGAATACAACTTTGGCTCGTTCTCCTTCACCAATATGGGCGCGGTTTACGATCCCGCGGCCAACACCTGGACCACGCTGACTCCCCCGTCCGGCTGGGATTACATCGGCGATTCCCCCTCGTCAATCTTGCCCAATGGGCATTTCCTGATTGGCCGCAAGTTTGACACGCAGATGGCAGAGTTGGATCCCTCCACCATGACCTGGACCGCCATGGGATCGACCGGCAAGTCCGATTGGAACGCCGAGGAAGGCTGGACCCTGATGCCGGATGGCACCATCCTCACCTGGGATGTGCTGAACAATCCCAACTCCGAGCGCTACATTCCTTCTGAGCAAATGTGGATCTCTGACGGCAGCACCATCGCCAACCTGCAAGGGCCGCCGGAAGTTGGCTGCATTCCCTACGGTGGCGGCGACTATTGTCCGCCAGGAGAAACCGGACCCGGCATCCTGCGGGTCAACGGTACCGTGTTCGCGACAGGCGCGACTCATCAGGGTGCGAGTACGGGCCATACTTCGCTCTATACCCCTGGCGCAAGCCCTAACGACCCCGGCACCTGGACCCCCGGACCTGACTTCCCCAATGGTGATGATGCCGAATGCCGCGGCTTTCTCATCACCACGCGCGGCAAGGTGTTGGTGGAGGGCAACTCAGGGCGACTTTACGAGTATGACGGCACCAATCTGAACCCAACCCTGAACACGTTTGGCGGGAGCATGATCGTGCTGCCTACCGGCGAAGTCCTGTTCAATGGATCGCAAGTCTATACTGCAGTTGGCAGTTACGACCAGCCGTGGGCGCCCTTTGTTCTCCATGTTCCTTCCACCGTAGTGCGTGGCGATACCTACCTTGTTTCCGGACGCCAGTTCAACGGATGGTCGCAAGCCGCCAACTTTGGCGACGAGCTTGAGACCGCCACCAATTACCCCCTGGTGCGGATTACCAACAACGCCACCGGACACGTTTTTTACGCCAAGACGCACAACCACAGCACCATGGCAGTAGCCACCCACGGTATCCCCACCTATACCCATTTCGATGTTCCAGCTGGAATGGAGACGGGCGCGAGCACACTGGTGGTGGTAGCCAATGGAATCCCCTCGAACCCAATCAATATCACGGTGAACTAGAGCTTCCACCAGATCGTACGCAAAACACCGCTCGCGGGCCAAAAGCCCGCGAGTTTTCTTGTCTTGAGCGGCGGAATCAGCGATGCTAGAACGTAGTTGTTTCGCCGGGCAATCCTGACGGTACGGTATCGCTGGATATCATTTTGACGGACATTCTCCAGAAACTTTTCGCACAACATTTCGGCTCGGCTGTCGAGGCAGTGTACCCGCTGCGGGCCATGCTCGGCGCATCGGGCCGTAAGATCATCAGGCTCAGCAACCAACAACACCGCGCGATTGGTATCCTCTACGCCGGCCGCGAAGAGAACACCGCCTTCCTGGAATTCTCGCGGCATTTTCGCCGGCACGGCCTGCCCGTGCCGGAAATCTACGCCGCGGACCTCGACCACGGCGCCTATCTGGAACAAGATCTGGGAGACACTACCCTCTTCGAGTTTCTCTCGAAGAACCGCTCCGGCGACAATATTGCTCAGCCGGTGGTGGAAGCATATCGCAAGGTCATCGCGATTCTGCCGCGCTTTCAAGTCGAAGCCGGCCGCGATCTGAACTACGGCGTTTGCTACCCTCGAGCCAGCTTCGACCGCCAATCCATAGCCTGGGACCTGAATTACTTCAAGTACTATTTCCTCCAGTTGGCTGGCATTCCCTTCAACGAACAGTCGCTGGAAGACGATTTCGACCATCTGACGACGTTCCTGCTGAGCGCCGATCGCGACTACTTCCTGTATCGCGACTTCCAGTCACGCAATGTGATGCTGCGCGGCGGCCAGCCGTTCTTCCTGGATTACCAGGGCGGACGCAAGGGCGCTTTGCAGTATGACATCGCTTCCCTGCTCTTCGACGCCAAGGCCGACCTGCCGCCGCCTCTTCGTCAGCAGCTCCTCGACGGCTATCTGGACGAGTTGAGTAAGCACGCCGATCTCGACCGCGATGCCTTCATGCGCCATTACTATGCGTACGTTTATGTGCGCATCATGCAGGCGTTGGGAGCGTACGGCTTTCGCGGCTTCTATGAGCGGAAGACTTTCTTCCTGCAAAGCGTCCCCTATGCTTTGAGGAACCTCCGCTGGCTGCTTCACACCGTTGAGCTGCCTATCCCCCTGCCGGCGCTGATGGATGTCTTCAGGAACATGTTGGGGTCGACAAAACTGCAGGGCGTGGCTCCAGCAACCGACAAGTTGACCATACGCATAATGAGTTTTTCCTTTCATCGCGGTCTTCCCCATGACGAAACCGGCCATGGCGGGGGATTCGTTTTTGACGCTCGCAGCCTGCCCAATCCGGGGCGCGAGGAGCGGTTCAAGTTGGTCACGGGAAGGGATGCTTCGGTGATCGAATACCTCGATCGAGAAGAGAGCGTCCGCCAGTTTCTTGCCAGTGTGATCTCGCTGGTTGGCGCCAGTGTGGACAGTTATCAACAGCGCGGCTTCAAGAACCTGATGGTCTCCTTCGGCTGCACCGGCGGTCAGCATCGATCGGTCTATTTCGCCGAGCAGTTGGCCAAGCATCTGCACGGAGCGAGTGGCGTGGAAGTGGTGCTGCGCCACGTTGAGCTCGAAAAAATCAACAGCGAAAGAGCCGAACAGGCAAAGCAACTCGCATGAAGGCCATGATCCTTGCCGCCGGCCTCGGCACGCGCCTGCGTCCGCTCACCGACGATCGCCCCAAGGCGCTGGTCACCGTAGCCGGCCATACGCTGCTGGAGATTGTCCTCGCGCGTCTGCGCAGCTTCGGCGTGCGCGAAGTCATCGTCAATGTGCATCACTTCGCGGACCAGGTCGTTGACTACCTCCAAGCCCAGGCCAACTTCGGCATGCGCATTGAAATCTCCCGTGAGGAGACACTGCTCGACACCGGCGGCGGCCTGAA
>PLBD01000156.1 GCA_003135315.1 Acidobacteriaceae bacterium
GCTGGACTATACCTGCCTGAAATAGTGCTGAAACACCGAGAGCGCAACGACGTGTCGGAGGCCACCCCTTCGAATCAGTTAATGGAAGCGTCAACAAGGAGCGAATCGTGTCCAATCCAACAGGATATGTCCAGATCGGCCAACTCCATCTACGACTCTCGCTGTTCCGGTCAAATCCCGGCTGGCTGGCCCAATGGTCGGGTATGAGGGGGAACAACGGCAATGCTTCGACGGCCAAGAAGTTTGCACCTAAATCAGCGAGGGGTGGATTCTTCGAATTGTTCGNNAATAAATGCTTGCGGGCCGGCAGTGAAATCGAAGCGGGTTCTGCGGGCTAGTTCTTGATCCTCCTCATTCGTACATGAGGTTTCACAGCCCCAAGTAGCGGCGAACTCGGCAAATGCAGAATGCGATTCTGAAGCTGCATAGCAGAAATCTCGAAAAGCCCATATGGGAAATTTCAGTTTATCCTTCCAGCGAGCTTCTCCCTTTTTGTTCTTCGGGCTAGATGCTTCACTCGCAGCAAGAAGCTCAGGAGAAAACATCGTATCGAGATTCACGGCACTCTCGTGAAGCATCTTAAGCATCGTCAATTCATCAAACGGCCCTACACTCCAAAGCAGCGGTCGCCATGCTCCGAGACGTCGGTCCCAGTTCATACGGAGGTCGAGTTCGGGGAAGCACCGGGTCAGTACACGAAGTGCTCCCAACGCCGCAAGGAATGCCAGCGGGTTTGCACCATCGACGGCGTCCAGCATCAGCGTTCCTGGCGGTGCGGGTGCAGCTCCCTTTTGTGATGTCCGTGACCGTAATGCAGCCGGCACACCATTTCCCGGCTTGCGGCTGGCTTGCCAGTCCGCGAGACGAAAGATCGCTTCGAGGTAGGCCAGACCCCACCATCCATAACGCCGAGTTAGCCGCCAGAAGCGGCCAGACACGCCGGAGTCCACGCGGTGGGCTGGTGGCAATGCTTGCCGCTCGACGGCGGCAAACGTGATGTGTATACCAATCGAATTCAACGCCAACAATTCCGCTTTACCCTCCGTCACCAGTGGATCAGGCACCAGAGGTGCAAACGGACGTGCATAACCGTGATGGCTCGCGATCAGGTGAAGCGTTAGCTCGCGTGCGGCATCGTCAACAGGAACCAGACCGCAATGATCCGCAAGCTGCATGGAGAGGAACTCGTGCCGGAAACCTTTCGGCAGGCTGGTATCTTCGATGTCCTCATCACGCCGCCGCCGTCCTTGGGGGATTCTGGCTGATTTGGCGAGTGGCTCTTCAGTGCGGGCTGCAACCTCGTCGCCGTCTTGGAGGAGCAACTGAAATCGGTAGTCGAGCTTGCCGAGATCATGCCCGGCGGCTGCGGCGACTATCGTCTCCTCGAACCCGGGACTAAGGCAGTGTCTGGCAAACCCGGTCGCGGCTGATCGGACATCGGCGGTATGTTGTTTCAACGTTCTTGACACACTCGACTTGGAAGCAAGATCCTCTTCATCTGCCAGGGGATCATCTTCAATCTCGTCGTCTGCAGCGCGGCGTTCCCTGTTGCCCCTGAGAATCAATCCCACCGATGGGTGTTCTTCCATCCGAAAGCCATCCTCAAGCAATACCTCAACGGTCTCTCTCAGCCAGCCCGGCAAACCCGCAGGACCTTTTGCATTGGTTGTATTCGCAATTGCGGCATTCTCATCAAGCACGGCCCGCAATCCAGCTTCAATTTCCTCTGGCTCCAATTCCGGCGTTGACACGAGATTGATGAGCCGGGAAATAGATTCCATCTCGCGCAACGGTGCGAGCACGTCCTTTTGAAGCCGTAGCGCGATAGCGCCACGAGCCTGGCGTAACGAGCGCTCAGCGAGGTCTAGCCCTCCTACACCGAGACCGTCAGGGTCTTCAACACTCTGGCCGAGACCACGAAATCCTTCGGCGGAACCTAGAACCACGACATCATCGGGTCTAATACGACGCGGATCGCTTGTGAGTTCCGAACGGTCGCGCCCACGCCACACCAAGAATGGACCATGAGCAGCGTGTTGCGAGGGCGAAATCTCCTCATCCAAATTGTCACGTACTCCCTCGACGTCACCGCTAGTATCGTCCGGCCGCGCTTCGGCAAGCCAGCGGCGGAACCGATACAGCGGCACCGTCAACATCTCCGGGCTGGTCGGCGGAACCAACGATAACGTTTCAATCCACGCTGTCTCTGTTTCCCGCATATTGCCCGCATACGGCAAATCAGCGCGCAAAACCAAACGCACTTCGGGCGCACCACGATCCTTGCCATGAAGGAAGAGGGTAATGTCTGGCTCTGGAGTGGGACGGGGCGAAGTTTGGCAAAGTAAATCAAGGTGCGCTGGAAGGAGAATTGGGGCATCAGGCGTGGGAGCCAGCAACCTCTTGAACCGCTCCTCGTCGCACTCTCGCAAAGCGCTGATGGAAGCATTCATTGCCTCGACACCGAAATTCACAGCACCGTCTTTAAGCTGATCAGTCTCGCTCAACCATTTCCATGTTTCGTAGATGGCCCGACCATAGATCGGGTCAGCGTCCTCGTTCTTGGGCTCCCTCGTACTGTCTTCGCGTGTGAGGATGACCGCCGGTGATTTTCCCGCTTTACCCAGACGGTCAAG
>PLBD01000181.1 GCA_003135315.1 Acidobacteriaceae bacterium
CGCTATGCCGAACGCCGAACTATGCCGCATGTGGTGACTGACAGCACTTCAGCAAGGGCGTTGCGCGGGACGATTCGGCATAGTTTGAATGCCTCAGGGAAGATCCTGAGGGATGCAAACATTCGTTGATCCCGATCTTCTCGACCGGCTTCGCATGGGGCCACTGGCCACTCATCTCGACGCTTATCTGAAACGCATTGAGCAAGAGGGTTTTCTGCCCTCGTCTGTTCCGATGCAGATCTATGCAATCGCCAGGTTCAGCAACTGGCTCCAAACGCGGCAACTCGACCTACACCAGGTGGACGATGGTGCGGTTGAACGATTTCTTCGACGCGATCCGGGCATCGTTCATAGCGGCGAAGCCGCGCCCTTGCGAAGGATTTTGGCGATGCTGCGCGAAATGGGGCTTACACCGGCCAAGGCACCAGAAGCGAGGAATTGCCAACAGCGGCGCATTGATGAGTATCGGCGCTACCTTCTTCAAGAGCGTGGTCTGGCGGAGGCCAGCCTGTTGAACTATGTTCCATTTATTGAGCAGCTTCTGTCTGACCGTTTCACCCTGTCCGAGATGAACCTGTCGGAGCTCACTGCCAGGGATGTCACACGCTTCCTGCAGCTTCACGCCGGTCAGTTGAGCCATGGCCGAGCGAGGCTGCTGGTGACTGCTCTTCGATCCTTCCTGCGCTATCTGCGACACCAGGGAGAGATTCCCGTCGACCTCGCGGGATGCGTACCGTCGGTGGCCGCCTGGTCCCTTTCCAGCGTGCCGAAGTTCTTGCCTGCAGGCTCCGTGCAACAGGTCCTCGATCACTGCGAGCGTGATACTCCCGAAGGAAGGAGGAACTACGCGGTTCTGCTGCTGCTTGCCCGATTGGGTCTGCGTGCCTGTGAGATTGTTTCGCTGAGCCTGGATGACATCGACTGGGGCAACGGCCGGCTCACCGTTCGATGCAAGGGTGGGCGATGGGCACAGTTACCTCTGGTATCCGATGTTGGTGAAGCGATCGCAGTCTACCTGCGCTCAGGTCGCCCGCGCTGTGTCTGCCGTAATGTTTTTCTCCGACATCGAGCTCCCATTCGCGGTTTCGCCGACTCCACTACGGTGTCCAGCATCGTCAGACGAGCGCTGATCCGTTCAGGCATCGATTCTACCCGCAAGGGCGCCCATCTCTTCCGCCACACACTGGCGACCGATCTGCTACGGAATGGCGCTTCGCTCGACGAGATCGGCGAACTGCTCCGCCATCGGAGCCCAAACACAACGGCAGTCTATGCCAAGGTGGACTTGTCTGCATTGCGCACGCTGGCGCTTCCGTGGCCGGGAGGCGGGCGATGAATGCTCTGAAGGAGGGTATTCAGGATTACCTCACCCTGCGCCGCGGCCTGGGCTTCAAGCTAAAGAAGCATTCTCGTTTTCTCAGAGAGTTCGAACTGTTTCTCGAACAAGCGGGCGCTGTTCAGATTACCACTCGACTGGCTCTGCAATGGGCGACCCAGCCAGAGCACCTAAAACAGGCGGAGTGGGCCGCCCGGTTGAGCGTGGTACGCGGATTCGCGCGCTACTGGAGTGCATTTGACGCAGCGACGGAGATTCCGCCGGAGGGCCTGCTGCCGTTTCGCCCCGGCCGTGCCAAACCTTACCTGTATTCCGATGTGCAGATCCAGCAACTGCTTGATGCCGCGCAAAACATGCCAGCCCCACACAGCCTGCAGCCTTGCACATACCACTGCCTGTTCGGACTTCTGGCGGTGACCGGGTTACGCATCAGTGAGGCACTTAATCTTCTGTCCACCGATGTCGACTGGTCCGAAGGCATCCTCACGGTCCGTGATTCCAAGTTCGGCAAGTCCAGGTTGATCCCGCTACATGCGTCGACCCTCAAAGTCCTCTCCGACTATGGCGTTCGGCGGGACGCTCTGTTCGCAGAGCGAAAAACTCCTTACCTTTTTTGCTCCCGCTACGCCGGGCGGCTTGATGAAGGGCAGGTCCGTCGAGTCTTTTACATGATTTCCCGTCAGATTGGGATCCGCGGGGCTTCGGCCAGTCGCGGGCCCCGCCTGCACGACTTTCGCCATCGTTTCGCAGTCGAGACATTGCTGCGCTGGCATCGCAGCGGAGAAGATGTCCGGCGGCGTTTACCTGTCCTATCCACCTATCTCGGCCACGGGCACGTCACCGATACCTACTGGTACGTGACCGGCACCCCGGAACTGATGGCAGCAGTGGGGCAGCGGCTGGACAAGCGATGGGAGGGCATCTGATGAAGGATACGCCGGGTTTCCCAACTCTGTTAGAAACCTTCTTCACGAGCCGCCTCATCGCCCAGCGCAGAGCCAGTCCCCACACCATTGCCTCCTACCGAGACACATTTCGGCTGCTACTGCAGTTTGCTGAGAAACGATTGGCGAGAGCACCATCCCGGCTGACGATGGAAGACCTGAACGCGCCGCTCCTGGGGGCATTCCTGGATCACCTGGAGAATACACGCGCAAACGGCGCTCGGAGCCGTAACCTGCGTTTGACTGCGATCAGATCGTTCTTCCGCTTTGCTGCGCTCGAAATGCCGCAGCACTCCGGCCTGATCCAACGCGTGCTGGCGATTCCCAACAAGCGGCAGTCGCGCCCGCTGGTCGGCTTTCTGACGCGGCCTGAGATTGATGCGCTGTTGGCGGCTCCGGACCGCGACACGTGGTTGGGACGTCGCGACCATACGCTGCTGCTGACCGCCATTCAGACCGGTTTGCGGCTCAGCGAGATCACATCGATTCGACAACAAGACGTCAGCCTCACCACGGGGGCGCACGTCCGCTGCGAAGGAAAGGGGCGCAAAGAACGCTGTACTCCGTTAACCAAATCCACTGTGATCGTATTGACGGCGTGGATACGCGAACAAGGTGCCGACGGCACACGAATCCTCTTTCCCAGCGCGCGGGGAGGCCGGCTCAGCGCCGATGCGGTTCAGCATCTGGTCGCGAAGCACGCTGCCGTGGCACGGCAGACCTGTCATTCACTAACCGACAAGCGTATCTCGCCGCATGTACTTCGCCACACCACAGCGATGGAGTTGATGCAGGCTGGTGTCGATCGGACACTGATCGCCCTCTGGCTGGGCCACGAATCTGTCGAAACAACGCAGATCTATCTGGACGCCAATCTCACCATTAAGGAGGAGGCTCTTTCCAAAACCACTCCGATCAACGCAATCGCAGGCCGATATCAACCTGACGATGACCTGCTGGCCTTTTTGAAGGGACTCTGATCCCTCGGCTATGCCGAATCAGTTGACCACTTTGGGCCTCTGTTCCCCGCCAAACGAGTATTCTTGGTGTTGATTCGGCATAGTCCGGCATTCGGCATAGCGCCTCTTATGCCGCACGCGGCATAACCGCCGCACCTGTGCTCGCCTCTGCCACGATTGCAGCGGCGAACTCGAACAGATTCAGTTTCTGCTCGGACACGCTTCTGTCCAAACAACGGAGCGATACATCAGAAGCAAGCAGAGATTTCAGGATGCGGTTAATGATCGATTTGGAATTTCAATCACGTGCGACACCGATTAACAGGCGGCCCGCGCGCGGGAGTCTAATTGGCGGTAGCATACTTTATCGTCCAATAAGGCAGAACATAGGGGACGTTGGCGATGGCGGCCTCTCGCCGGTTTCTGCGCACTGTGTTTCACGAGATCAATTGTCCGAG
>PLBD01000284.1 GCA_003135315.1 Acidobacteriaceae bacterium
TGCAGAACCGGACATCTCCGCACCTCTGCAAAAGTTGGACCTGAACGACGCAAACATTTCTCCAGCTTCGGTGAAAGGTGGATCGGCGGTCCTCCTCAAGCTCAAGCCAGGCACAAGCATGAAGGACGTCCAGGGCATTGCAGGCCCTTATCTGGAGAGCACGGCCGCGCTGGTGATCGTTCCGGAACCTGCGGACGGACAGCCGAGGTTTCAGCGATTGTCCCAGGGCATGCCTCGAATCGAAAAGCGAATCGACGACGGGCCTGCGGGCGCGGGCGCAATCTTCGCCACCGCTGATGCCACGCATCAACTCTGGGCACAGACAGACGGCACGCTCATCAAGCTGCACACTGCTGTAACGCCGTGGCAGACTTCGCACACTTGGAACGTGCTCGGCAAGATTGAGGGTACGACCCAGAAAAATCAAGTCATTCTGCTCAGCGCCCATCTCGATCATCTTGGCGTTAAGAATGGCAAGACCTATCCCGGCGCCGACGACGACGGCTCTGGAACCGTGGCCGTGATGGAACTGGCGCGAGCGCTGGCGAAAGAGCCTCGGCCGCAGCGGACGATTGTGTTTGCGCTGTGGGGCAGCGAAGAGGCGGGATTGGTGGGGGCGCGATACTTCCTGAAACATCCTCCGTTTGAGCTGAAGAACATTGTGGCTAATCTCGAATTCGAGATGATTGCCCGACCCGATCCCAAGGTGAAGCCGGATCAGCTTTGGCTGACGGGATGGGAGCGCACGGATCTGGGCCCAGCGCTGGCGGCGCGAGGAGCGCAACTGGTGGGCGATCCACATCCGGACCAGAGCTTCTTCATGCGGTCAGATAATTATGCGCTGGCCAAGGACGGCATCGTCTCGCAGACTGTTTCGAGCTACGGGTTGCACAAGGATTACCACCAACCGACTGACACGCTCGACAAAGTGGACTGGCAACATCTGGACAGCGCGGTGGGATCGATGATCGCGCCAGTGGGCTGGCTGGCGAACAGCGGATTCACGCCGACGTGGAATGCCGGCGGAAAGCCGTAGGAAGTGCAGCGGACTGGTTCGGGGCCACAAACTCCAGGCACCCAACTAATCACGGCTTCGGGTCGGGTTTTGGATTCTGATTTGGAACGGGATTGGCAATCGGATTTGGATTGGCGTTCGGAGCAGGATTTGGATTGGGGGCTGGGTTTGGATTTGGATTCGCTGGATTCGGGGTTTGATTTGGATCAACTGGCGAAATTGACGGAACAGCCTTCTGGCTCTGCACAAATTTTTCGAGATTGGCTATAACCAGATCGAAATTCTCCTCCCCCGCGATCGTCAGAAAAGCAAATCCCAAACCCATAATCTTGAGGGTGTCGGGCCAGGTTGTCGTGGTGCGGTACTGATTGATGACCGCGCTGATCTGCGACTTGTCGTCCTGCGACAGGTTCTGAAATGAAAGCAACGACGCTTCAATGTAATTCGCGGTGCTGGCAAAATCACGGATTCCGAACATCGCGCTGAAGACCTTCAACTGGCGCTCGGTCGCCCTCCGGCGATCAATTTTGGCATCGATCGTCTTCAGGATTGTGTCCAGCACAATCGCGGGACCGATTGGGTATTCATTGCCGTCCGCCGACTTGAACGTGAAAAGCTTCGAGCGGAACAGCGTCATGGCACCAAATCCGGCGACCACGGCGCTCAGGAACAAATCGTTTTGCACCGCCGGGAAAATACTGGTTGAATACTTGCGAAGTATGGCGAACGCAGCCAGGGAAATAAAACCATTCAGCGCCAGGTAGGAGATTCCGAAGTTTGTGGCCGTGGCCAGAAGCGGCTCGTCACGATATCGCGAAAGTATCTCCGAAAGTCCGACCAAGGCGCCAAACACAAAAGTCGCGAACGCCCAGAGAAGCAAGGTTTCCAGAGGCGTGGGAGTACTTCGGCGGCCAATCCACACGCCCAGCCCGACCATCACGAAAATAGCGAATAGAAGCAGCGCCGAAGCGGCCAAGTAATGACCGGGAGGCGTATCAGCGTTCCTGTGTGGGTCGGCCGGTAACGGCATCGGAGTTTCCTTGGCAACCCGTAACGATGCCGGGAGCGGGGCAGCGCCGCGTTAAGCCAGGTAAGGTGTCTGGCCCTGCGAAGTATAGCGCCGGAGTTGGACGAGGGAAAGGTTTTTCTTGGCACGGATTGCTCGAATCGCTTTCGGTGGGAGCGCATCAGAAAGGTATAATCACTCAGGCAATCAGCACCAGCAGGAGATCTTATGACGGCTATCAGCAGGTTTCAGGAACAGTTCGGTCTCGGTTGGAAGCAGGAAACCTCTTCGACTTCGCCACAGAGAAGCGATTACCAACCAGACGATCAACCGAGTACATCCAATTTACCTCCCGGGCTTCAGGATGCCATCCTGGCATACAGCAGCAAGGTCATGAGCGTCATGAAATCAGCTCCTCAAACCGGCGTTCGGGTGTTCGATCTCGCGGAGCAGAGTTCCATCCGAATGGAAACCTTGCTTCCGGTCATGCACTATCTGACCGAAAAGGGTTTTGCCGAGCGGGTCGCGGTAGACGACAAAGTAGGCAACGACACCTACCGCTTGACTCCCCTGGGCCAGCAACTATCTTCCTAAGCTCAAGACCAACGAGGTTGGCCCGCGCAGTTCACGACATCTCGCGTCAACGACTAGCCCGATTCTCCTGCAATGCCGCGTCCGCCAGGCTACGCGCGACTTGCTTCCAGTTCTTGCGACAGACCTTCCCACTCACTCATGAGCCCTTCGAGTTCCGCCCGCCGCGCAGCCAGCAGCTCGGTCCATCGCGCCGTCTCTTCCGCGCTGACGAAGGACTGCAACTCGCGCTCGCATTCGGCGATGCCGTCTTCCAGGCGTGCGATTCCCTGCTCCAATTGCTGATGGCGCTCCTGCATCTGCTTCAGCTTGATGGGATTGATGCGCTTCTTCGATTGCGATTGCGACTTCTGGCCGTTGTAACCAGGGACATCTGACAATGTGGGAGCCCAGGCGGTTTGCTCGGCCTCGCTCTCGCCGGATTCCTGACGCTGCTTACGCCATAGGTAGTCTTCATAGTTGCCGGGAAAGACTTCGACCCGGCCATCGCCGATTTCAAATACGCGGGTTGCCAGCTTGTCGATGAAATAGCGGTCGTGCGAGACGAACACCACCGTTCCGTTATATTTTTCCAGCGACTCCAGCAATACGTCCTTGGCGCGCATATCGAGGTGGTTGGTAGGCTCGTCCAGCAGCAGGAAGTTCGAGGGATGCAGCAACATTCGCGCCAGCGCATAGCGGTTGCGCTCGCCGCCGGAGAGCACTCCGATCGGCTTGAAGACATCGTCCTCAGAGAACAGAAAGCATCCCAGCACGCCGCGCAGTTCGGTGATTGACTTCTGCGGGGCCACGTCAGACAGGTCATCGAGCAGGCGCCGCGAAGAATCTAGTTCCTTGTACTGGTCCTGCGCGAAGTAGTCGGGCTCGACGTTGTGGCCGAGTTTCAAACTGCCTTCGGTCAGCGGCTCGATGCCGGTCAGCATCTTGATCAGCGTTGACTTCCCTGCCCCGTTCACTCCCACCAACGCGATGCGATCGCCGCGCTGGATGGTGAAGTTGACATCGCGGAACACTTCCTTCGGGCCGTAGCTCTTGGCGACATCGGTCGATTCGACAACTGTCCGTCCGCTGGGATTGGGCTGCGGGAAAGTGAAGTGGATGGTCTTCTCATCCGGCGGAATTTCGATGCGCTCGATCTTCTCCAGCTCCTTGATGCGGCTTTGCACCTGCTTGGCCTTCGTTGCCTGGGCGCGAAAGCGATTGATAAACGCCTCAAGTTGCTCGATGCGGTCGCGCTGGTTCTTGTAAGCCGAGACCAGCGAATCGCGGCGCTCCTGTTTCTCCTGCAGATACTTCTCGTAGTTGCCGCTGTAAAACTGCACGCGCTTGTTCCAGATTTCGGCGGTGCGATTCACCGTGACATCCAGAAAATAGCGGTCGTGCGAGATCAGGACGTAGGCAAACGGATATTGGAGCAGGTACTGCTCAAGCCAGTTGCGGGTTTCCAGATCGAGGTGGTTTGTGGGCTCGTCGAGCAGCAGAAGGTTGGGCTTAGAAAGCAGCAACTTGCCCAAGGCAATGCGCATCTGCCAGCCACCGGAGAATTCTTCGGTGTAGCGCGTCCAGTCTTCTTTGCGAAAGCCCAGGCCGTCGAGCACGGTGCCGACTTGCGAATCGAGCGCATAGCCGTCCTTCACGCGAAATTCGGTCAAGATGCGCTGATAGCGATCGGCCACTTGCGCGTATTCGTTCGAGGTGTGATCCAGTTCGGCGATTTTGTGCGTGAGGTCTTCCATCTCCTGCTCCAGCGCGCGCAGGTTGGAGAACACCGACATGCATTCGTCGAAGACGGTGCGTCCGGAGAGTTGCAGGCCGTCCTGCGGGAGGTAGCCGAAGGTGGTGTTCTTGGCGGAGACGATGCTGCCGTAGTCCAGCGATTCGATGCCGCAGAGCACTTTCAGTAGTGTGGATTTGCCGGTGCCGTTGGCGCCCACGAGGCCGACGCGGGCGTCCGAGGTGATGAGCCAATCAAGGTTGTCGAACAGAAGCTTGGGGCCGAAGCGTTTGCCGGCGGCGGAGAGCTGGATCATGATGCAGCGTTAAGAGTCATTGGTGGTTTTGCATCAGGGCACGTCTTCGGCCTCTGAAGAATTCCTTGCTGCGGGGGCCAAAGCTAGTTGCTAATTGCTAGTTGCTAATTACTGCTTTTTCAATTGCTCTTTTTCTGGCTGCGCAGGATGCGGTCGTCGATGGGCTTGCGGCCGGCGAAGCCTTCCTGCGTGCCGTGCCAGTGGGTAATCTGCTTTTCGCCCAGCTTCCAGCAGAGCAGGATAACCTCGTCGCCGACGATGCAAGGAAAATCCAGCAGGCCGATGTCGAGGTCTTTCACCTGAACGCCGGTCGCGTCGATCTCGGCCACGGCGTCTTTGGCGCGCTGCAGCGCCTTCTCGCGCTCGGCCTTGCGCCGCGCCACGGAGACAATGTCGACCAGCGTGCCGCCGTTCACGAAGATGCGGTTGGCCAGCGCCTGCTGCTCGGCATCAACTTCCTCAATCAGCGACTTGGCCTGGATGGCGGAGCGCAGCAACGACTCCAGCACGGGCAACAGGGTCTCAGCTTCGGCAACGGTAAAGGTACGCGACATATCGATGGTTTCCAGCTCGGCCAGGGTTTGCGCCGTGTGGCGCGCCATAACGCGACGGCGGTGCACGCGCAGGTCAGACCAATAGCGTGGGACCCGCCGCAAAAATTTCTCCCGAGGACGCTTGCGAATAATCACTGGATCTCTAACATCCTATCAAGTGCGACGCGCGCCCACCTCTTGACATTGTCTTTCACTGTTATCTGATTGACGACATTGCCGTCCACCAGGTTCTCCAGGGCCCAGCAGAGATGCTGCGGCGAAATGCGAAACATGGTGGTACACAGGCAGCCCGAGTTATCCAGGGTGATGACCCGCTTGTCAGGATTTTCCTTGGCCAGGCGATTGACCAGATGAATTTCCGTGCCGATGGCAAACGACGATCCCGCGGGCGATTGCTGCACTACTTTGATGATGCGGTCGGTCGAACCGATTCCGTCCGCCTTCTGGCAGACCTCCCAGCGGCATTCGGGATGGACGATGACCTGCATGCCCGGATAGTTGGCGCGAATCTTATCCACATGTTCCGGCAGAAAACGCTGGTGCACCGAACAATGCCCCTTCCACAGGATGACTTTCGCTTTGCGCAGGCGCTCGGCGGTCAGGCCGCCCTGGAGCAGGTACGGATCCCACACGACCATATCTTCCAGCGGGATGCCGCGTGCGAATCCGGTGTTGCGACCCAGGTGCTGATCGGGAAGGAAGAAGATTTTCTCGTTGCTGCTGAAGGCCCAGTCAAACGCGCCCTTGGCATTCGATGAAGTGCAGACCATCCCGCCGCGCTCGCCGCAAAATGCCTTGATCGCGGCGGTCGAGTTCATGTACGTGATGGGGGTGATTCCGTTGCCCGCATCATCGGTCAGGCCGAGACGCACGAACTGCTCCCAGGCGTCTTCCACCTGCGAGATCTCAGCCATGTCGGCCATGGAACAGCCGGCGTTGAGATCGGGAAGCAGAACGGCTTGCCCAGGGCGGGCCATGATGTCGGCGCTTTCCGCCATGAAGTGAACGCCACAGAAAACGATGTAGCTGGCCTTGGTCTGCGCGGCCAGTTGCGAAAGACGGTACGAATCGCCGCGGTAATCGGCGAAGCGTATAACTTCGTCGCGTTGATAGTGGTGCCCGAGGACGACACACTCGCTGCCCAGTGCTTCCTTGGCGACGGCAATGCTATGGTCCATCGAGCCGTCGGGCTGTACGAGGTAATTTTCGAGCGAGCAGGATGCCGCTTCTGTAACCGGTGCTGTAGCCATCTCTTTGTCTCTGCCTTCAGTCCCGGCGGCGTGAGGACACGGCCCGGAACGGGGATGTTGAAAGCTGACTCGCGGCTCCAGTAGATCCACTGCGCTTGCGCGCCCGACCTACGGGGATGTTGAAGCTGCCAGTTGACGCTTCTTTACAACTCACTTCATTCGATGATCCAGCCGCCGGGTTCGTTACAAAATCGAAAACCGCGCCATCCTCGACGCGGTCCAAATGTAGCGGTCGGCGCGACAGGCATCGAACACGGATATTGTTACGCTTTGCGAAAAATTAGGCAAGCGAATATGGGTTACGGTCGTGGGTCAGTTTGAAATTCACGAACTTACCCCGGTCGGGTGGAGCACGCCTTTGAGGCGTGCATATTGCAGACCCAATTCGATAAGCGCTTTAGCGCCTGAGGTAAATCTACCCCTCACCTCAGCGGCTGAAGCCGAGGCATTTAGAGGCTCTCAACTGCACGCCTGAAGGCGTGCTCCACCCAAGATCGCTTGACCACAATTTCAGACCGACCCATTACCGAATATGGGTTGCCAGCGTGGTGCGGTCCCGATACCGGTTTCCGCTTTATGGCGCGAAGTAGCCGGAGATGTCGAGAATCAACTGCGTCANNAGGTAAGGCATCGAACCCGGCGGCACCGCCGTCGCGTTGAAGATGTATGCCGCTGCGTTGCTGGGCGGCGCGCAGGCGCTGCCGACCACATTCACCGTCTTCTCGCCCTTGAAGGGCTGGCCGTTGTTCTGTCGGGTGTCCAGCACGCGGCACGGGGTTACGGGATACATCGACAGTCCACCTTGTCCGGGCGCGGCGAAGTAGCCGTTGATGTCGATGAGCAGATCGGTAGTGTTGTAGGCGTAGACATCTACCGCGCCGCCGGTTCCCGCAGGCACGATTGCGGCATTCGCCACAACCGTTGCCGTTGGGTTATTCAGAGTCGACACGACCGGTTGCGACTCGCCGGTCGGCCAGACCGACAGATAGCCCAGCCGCTGACCAGATGGATTGGGCACGACCGTGAAATTGAGCGAGTAGGCCAGCGGATTGAGACCGTTTGGAATGCAACCGCTCTCCAGCAACGGGAAGCTGCGCGCCATTTGCGCCGCCAGGCGCGGGCCTCCGAGATCGCCGTCGGCGCCGCGCGTGTCGACCAATCGGCAGGGCGTCAGCGGATAGAACTGATAGGTTCCAGAGGCAGGCGCAGTGAAGTAGCCGTCGATGTCGAGGATGACGTCGGTAGTGGCGGTGGCATACACGCTGACGGCGCCGCTTGCTCCCGCCGGTATGATTGCAGCGTTCGCTTTGGTGCGCCCGTCCGGCGAGTTCATCGTAGAGACGTAGGGCTGAGGTCTGCCCGCGGGCCAGATCGTCAAATACCCCAATGGCTGATGCGGGACGACGGTGACATTGAGCGAGTAGGCCGCCGCTGTAGCTGGGATGTTGCAACCCCCAAGCTGGGGGACAACGAAGAATTGGAACGTGCCGCCCTGAATCGGATTGTCGGTTTGTCGCGTATCCACCAAGCGGCACGGCGTAACCGGAACGAATTGCACCGGACTCAGAACGATTCCCACCGACAGACTAAACACCGTACCGCAACCCGCACCCCCACAGTAACCGGTTCCCCCAAGGCGGGTTGTTCCGTAGAAACTTCCGTCGGCGGCCTGCAACAACGCAGCCGTAGGTCCAGCCCCGTCAGTGCAGTTCGCCGCCGAGCAAAAGCTGTAAAGGACGGTCAGCGTACCGGCTGTGGTGATTCTGAAAATTGTTCCCTGGTTCTGGGCTCCGCCCGTTTGGGTGACGCCGTACAAACTCCCGTCCGTCCCCTGCAATAGGGAAGGATAATAGCTGACAGTGCCGTAGGGGTCCGAGCTGTAACGATAAAGCGTAGTCAGCGCGCCGCTTGGGGTAATTCTGAAGATGGTGCCGCAGCCGAAGCCAAAATTACAGTTGTTATTACCGCCAGCGTAGGTTGTCCCGTAGAAATTTCCATCGGTCGCCTGCACCAGCCCCGCCATCGGCGCTTCGCCATCGGAGCAGTTGGGTTGGGAACAGAAGCTGTACAGCGTAGTCAGTATGCCGCTTGGCGTTAGGCTGAACACCGTACCATGCCCATTGCCAATGCCGGTGTTGTTAGTTGTACCGTAAAACTTGCCGTCGGCACCCCGCACCAGTGTTTCGTTAGGGAAGGCACCGTCGGTACAGCCCTGTTGGGAACAAAAACTGTAAACCGTCGTCAGAGTGCCGGTAGGCGTGAGCTTGAAAACCGTGCCATATAAGCTGCCAACACCGCCATTTTGGGTTGTGCCGTAAAGGCTTCCGTCGGCCCCTTGCAGCAGCACGGCGTAGGGTGTTTCGCCGTCTGCGCAGTTCGCCAGGGAACAAAAATTGTAGACAGAGGTGAGCGCACCAGTGGGTGTGATTTTGAAGACCGTGCCACAGCCGTTCTGGAGGGGGCAGTTCTGGCTGGTTCCGCCTTCGGTGGTTGTTCCATAGAAATTTCCGTCCGCTGCTTGCAATAGTGCAGCACTTGGGAAGGACCCATCTGCACAGTTCGGCAGGGAGCAAAACCTGTGCAACGTGGTCAGGATCCCGCTAGGGGTAATTTTGAAAACGGTTCCGTCAGTTCCGGAGTCGCCGAAGCTTGTCCCGTAGAAGTTGCCGTCGGTAGCTTGAATGACAGATGCGGAGGGCCATGCTCCGTTGGTGCCGTTGAAATTCGCCAGAGTGGTGAACGTCTGCGCAGACGAGAGAGTCACTACCGCGGCACAAAACAGGAAGACGATGCAGACCTTTTTCGACAAACTACGTTTCCCCACACTGCCCCCTTTTCGGCCACGCTTGGGCCCAAGACTAAAGAACCCAGAAGTTCGTAGTTTCGGCAAGGAAATATTAAACAACTGCACGGAGCCGTTTGGTAGTGCGCTGGGTCACTTCCCGTCGTGACAGACTCCTGTTCCTGGAACGAGCGGAAGGTACTACTACTTTCGTAACTTGACCTGATTACGGTGCAGTTCAATACTGGAAGGCAGTTGTCACTAAAACGAGGTGCCAGTTGTCAGTTGTCGGAAGAGGGCAGAAGAGCAACTACAAGTCGTTGTGTAGCAGAGGTTTGGAGGTAAGGTTAATCGAATGAATACTTTGGGATGAAATGCGCAAGGTGTTAAGAATCATGCACTTAGGCTGCATCGTAACTTCAACGGAATCAATACTTTGATATAAAGCCTTTATTTGCAACATAAATTTTGAAGGGGGTACCCAATTGAGTCTTGCAATTTGCGAACACGTGAAGCCGGGCGGCGTGCGCTGCGGGTCGCCGGCATTGAGCGAACAGAAATATTGCCATTACCATGCAGGCGTGCATCGGGTGGTGCCGCACACAAACCTTTTCGTGATGGCGTGGAACCCGACAAGGGAGGCCGAGCCTTACAATCCGTGCGAGTTGCCCTTTCTGGAGGACGCGGCGGCAATCCAGATCGGCTTCATGCAGTTGATCAATGGGGTGGCGCAGCAGCGGATTGAGATTCGACGGGCGAAGCTGATCCTGTCGGCAATGCACGGCGCCGCAGCCAACCTGCGACAGATGGATGCGGCCCTGGCGAAATGCGAGAAGGCCCCGAAGAAACAGCCGGCGAGCGTCGGAGTTCCTGCGGCGACGGAGGAAAAAGCGCGGTGACGGGAACAGTGGCCAGTGGTCAGTGGCCAGTGGCCGGAAGCCACCCTGTCGCCAAAAGAAGGCGACAAGAGCGTGCCTCCAAGCTCACGCCTTGGGCTACGATTGTTCCGCCCTGCGGGC
>PLBD01000546.1 GCA_003135315.1 Acidobacteriaceae bacterium
CGCGCGATGGAGCGCTCGTCGATCTTCAGGTGTTCGACGCCGCCGTTGCGAGAGGCTTCGTTCACGAGCGCGTTGAAGCAGTCCACCAGCTCGGTGCGCGAGCCGTAGTTGAGCGCCAGGGTCAGCACCATGCCGGTGTTGCGCTCGGTCATCTCGCGCGCCCACGACATGCGCTCCTGCACCTCCTGCGGAAGCTCCTGCTGGCGGCCGATGTANNCGCCGCAGCAGGTTCATCAGGAACTGGACTTCGCCCTTGGGACGCTTCCAGTTTTCCGCCGAGAAGGAGTAGAGCGTGAGAGCAGGAATGCCGATGCGCGCGGCGGTCTCCACCGTGGAGCGCACGGCAGCCACACCGGAGCGATGTCCCGCGATGCGGGGCAGGTGGCGGCGTTTGGCCCAGCGGCCGTTGCCGTCCATGATGATAGCGATGTGATGGGGCAGCCGCTCCGGATCGAGGCGGGCGTGCATCTCAGCCTCTTTGCGGTTCAGCCCAGCGGGCACTTGTGCGCGCAAAGCGTACCTCTAACCATTCTTGAAAGTAGCATACGCCACAATGGGTTGCAATGTAATCGCGGCTCCGGCAGCGGGTCAGTTGGGATGAGGCAGCTTACCCAGGAGTCGCACCGAGAGCAGAGTCTCGGGCAGAGGTAGAAAAATGCCGAGGGCAAGCGCCCTCGGCGTCGTTCGTTCAATCGGGACAGGAATCCTGGCCGGTAATGCCTTTAAGCTCCGCGATGCGGATGCATGACCATGTCCCGCACCTGCGCCAGCACGCTGGAAAGTTGCATGGCGTTCAGCTTGGAGGTGAACTCCACCAGTTCCGCAACGAACGGATCGGTAAGCAACTCCGCGATCTCTTCCTCGCGCGAGGGTCCACAGTCACGCAGCAGGTCAGGCACAGTGACTTCCAGCGCCGAGGCCAGCCGCGCCAGCGACGACAACGTCGGCGTGGCTTTCTCGTTCTCGATCTTCGACACGTAGGTACGCGGTACGCCCATGCGCATCGCCAGTTGACGCTGGCTGAGGCCGCTACGATGTCGCAAGTCGCGGATCGCCCTGGCCACATGCACCGCAGGCTCGCCTGACTCTTCCGGTTCCGGCGGCGGGGTTACAGCTGTGAGGATAGGCTCCGGTTCGTCCTCATCGAGCGACGTCCGGCAGCGTCGGCAAAGGTTGTTGTTGGTTCTGAATTGGACGAGATGGCAATCGTCGCATCTCACCACTTCCCGGGAATCCACGGGCGCGAGAGTCGTAGCCATTCAGGTTGTGGGAGTGCCAGAGCGGGCACCGAAATACTTACGCGTACTGTGCAGCATTTACTCTGGTAGAGTCAAGTAAATTACGAATCACAATCGACAATAGCGAAAAAGTCGCAGCAGCATTGACACTCTGAGTGAAAGATAGACCGCGAAAATTCAGGAGAAACGTGAAATGGACCGCGCCGAGGCCTGGTGTTTACTAACTGAGTTCACCCAGTCAGAAAGTTTGCGCAAACATGCTCTGGCGGTGGAAGCATGCATGCGCGCCTATGCCCGCAAGTTCGGGGCCGATGAGGAACTGTGGGGCATGGTCGGGCTGATCCACGACTTCGATTACGAGAAATATCCCAGCGCGGAGGAACATCCATTCAAGGGCAACGAGATTTTGAAGGAGCGCGGCTACCCGGATGAGGTACGGCGGGCCATCATGTCACATGCCGACTACACGGGAGTGACTCGGGAGACGAATCTGGAGAAAGCGTTGTTCGCCTGCGACGAACTGGCCGGCTTCATCACCGCGACCGCCTTGATCAAGCCGGGTAAGTCGCTAGGGGAAGTGGACGCGAAGTCGGTACGCAAGCGGATGAAGGACAAAGCCTTCGCCCGCTCGGTGAGCCGCGAGGACATAGTCAGCGGGGCTGCCGGACTCGGCGTGGACTTGGACGAGCACATCACGTTCTGCATCGAGGCGATGAAGAACGTGGCGGGCGAGTTGGGGTTGGCGGGGAAGTAGAGTCGCTATTCGCCCTTCGCCAACTGACCCGCCCTAGCCAAAAGAAGGCTAGAACGGGGCACCCGAGGCTCAGGATGACACCCGAACAGAATTCGCGGCAAAAAAAAGCGGCCTGTCGTGGCAGGCCGCTTCCTTCTGACGTCTGGAGTACCCAGCCTCCAAACTCCCATTGCTCGCCTACTGGGCTGGGGTTTCGGTTTCGGTCTGCGAGAACTTCTGCAGCCGCTGGTTGATGCGGGTGATCTGGCTCTGCCGCATCTGATCCGCTTTGGCCTTCTGGTCAGCCGTCAGTACGGTGTTATAGATCTGGCTGTGAAGGGACGCTTTCTGCACTGCCAGCTGCGACATGATCTGAGCCTGCTGGGCGGCGATCGCCTGCACCTTGGCCTGATCGTACGCACCGCTGGCCGTGGCATTCAGCATCGCCAGGCGGTTCTGCGCCATCTGCTGCATCAGCGGCCGCATGGTGGTGCGCTGCGCCTGCATCATGGTCTTGATCTGCTGTTTCTGGGCATCCGTCAGGTTCAGCTCTTTCGCCATGTAGCCCATGTGCCCACCGTGCCGATGGCCACTCCAGGCGGAGGCGCCGCCGTTTTCATCACTTTGCTGTGCATAGCCCAGCATCGCCGTTCCGCAAAGCACCAGCGCCAGCAACGCAACTGCTACGCCCCAAAACTTCGTCTTCATTTTCTGTTTCTCCTTCTCGACAGTTCGTCTGTCAAATGTTGAAACCCCAGCGGCGGCTATTCGACGGTAAAGTCTGGTAACACAAGGGTAAAGTTTTGTGAAAACTAGCTCTGCCCACTACCAGGTTCTCATTGCCCACGCCAAGCCATACACAGTCTATTGCCGCCGGCGGGACAGAAAGTTCCGCAAAAGCGACGCTTCGGAGCAAGAAGAAACGCCACGGCGGGAACCGTGGCGTTGGCACAAGGGCACTTCAGGGAGAAACTTACCGGCTGAGTAGCGCCTCGGCAGCAGCTACCTTCGCCCGGTCGGATGCTCTTTCTTTCTCGCCTACTTCATCCAGTTGGAGCTGTTTGGTCTCCGGAGAGTACAGCAGGCTGCAGAAAGTCATGATTGCTCCAATGGTCAGGATGACCGCTGGAGACAGCCAGGTGTCATTGCCTTCGATGGCGTGAATAGCCGGAATCTTGTGTGCCCAGAGCACGTAGATCGGGAACCAGGCTCCAAGAATCGCGCCCGCGGAATAGCCGAAACCAACTCCTGCTGCGCGCCGTCTGGTGGGGAACCGCTCACAAAGATATGCCGGGACGATGCCCCAGGCCAGCTTCAACATGCCGGCCATACAGCACCCCAGAATGGCCATCCCGATATTGCGGGCGAGTGCTGCATGATACAGCACGTAATAAACCGGAACGCCGAAGACCACGAGAAACACGCAGTACCACTGGGTCAGAATCTTGCGGCCGGTCCGGTCTGAGATCCAGCCGTAGAAGTTGTATCCCAGGAAGGACAGGAACAGCGCAAATCCGTAAATCAAACTGTAGGTCGTGGTATCAAAACCGCGTCCGTCGAGAGTGAGAATCTTGGGCAGAAAACCGTAGACCGAGTAATCCGTCAGGAACAGGCCGGTCATGAAGAAAAAGACCTGCAGGAAGTCCCACACCTGGGGAACACGGAACAGGCTCAAGAAAGGCGCCTTTTCGATATTTCCCTTGGCTTTGGCCTTCTCAAACTCAGGCGACTCGTGCAGATGGCCTCGAATCCAGAGTGCGAGGAACACGGGAACGACGCCGGTGATGAACGCTATGCGCCAGCCGTACTGCGCCAGGATGGCTTTGCCGCACAAGTAGGAAATCAATGCAAAGACAAGGGACGCGAGCACGTAGCCCGCGGGGAAGCCGGATTGAATGAAACCGCTTACGGCTCCGCGGCGAGGCTGAGGAGCATACTCAATGGCGAAGGTATGGCCCACGGCGTACTCGCCTCCGAAGAAGCAACCCATGAAGAACCGCAGCACGCAATATAGAACGTAGGCCGTCACGCCAATCTGTGCATAGGTGGGAAGGAATCCGGAGAGAAGTGACATGACTCCGACGCCGCCTATGGTGAAGATCAAAAGGTGACGGCGGCCAATCTTGTCGGCATAGGCGCCAAAGAAGGCAGAGCCTACTGGCCGAGCGGCCATGGTGATCGAATATCCGAGCACGACCGCAATGTATTGCCATAGCACGCTGCCCTTGGGGGAGATAAAGATCTTGCCCAGGATCGGAGCCATGACGATGACCATGGCCATGTCATACGCGTCCAGCATGAATCCCAGAAATTGGGAACTCATGGCCATCTTTGTATCTTTAGAAAGCTGTTGCTGCGCCGGCATAGGGAACTCCTGGAAGAAGATAGGGCCCGCAATGGAACTTAGATTAAACAGGTGTTGCAATAAACCTTGGCGACGCGCGTCACGGACGGTTGTGATGCATGACACATTCACCGCCCGCCAGGGAGTCCCACCAAAGTTGCAACCGCTGGGGCGTGGTCGTTAAGTCGGCGTCGCTGCGGAATGGTTGTTTTGGAGGCGAACGAAGCTCGGGCCCCGCGCCGTCCAATGGCCTTTCCCTGGCTGTGCCTGACGTCACAATCGCTTGTGACTTACTTCCGCGTCTGTGGCCCACTGCTGTTCTAGAGTCGGGATTGAGTGCGGCTTCGGCCGGGGCATTTCCCCGCGTCGAGAGGCTGCGCTGCTAGCGAAGGCCTGGCTCGCCAGGCGAAGGGAAAATAATGGCTGCAACTCTTCTTGCTCCCGCAGAGATCTCGTCCGAGGACGTACAGGTGGCCTTGCAGGGATTTGTCGCCCGGGACCGAATCCTGGTCCGGCCGATTGACTTGATTGCCTATGCTTCCGACGCCAGCTTCTATCGCCTGATACCCAAAGCTGTGGTATTGGCGAAGAGCCTGGAGGAGATCCGTGCGCTGTTTGCGTTGAGTCAGCAGACGCGCATTCCACTCACCTTTCGCGCGGCAGGAACCAGCCTGTCGGGGCAGTCGATCTCCGACGGACTGCTGGTTGAGGTGGCGCGCCACTGGCGTGAGCTGCGGGTGGAAGAAGGTGGCAATAAGATCCGCACACAGGCGGGCGTGATTGGGTCGCGCGCCAACCAGGCGCTGGCGCTCTACGGGGCTAAGATCGGACCCGATCCGGCTTCCATTGCCACCTGCACCATGGGCGGCATCCTCGCTAATAACTCCAGCGGGATGTGCTGCGGCGTCGAACAGAATGCCTATCACACGCTTAGTTCCATGACGTTCATGTTGCCGTCGGGGACGGTAATCGACACTTCGCAGCCTGGCGCGGACGATGAGTTTCATGCCCGCGAACCAAAGCTGGCGCGCGGCATATTGGACCTGAAGGCGAAGCTGGAGCTGAACCCGACCTTGCGCGAGCGCGTCCGCAACAAATACCGGACGAAAAATACTACTGGCTATTCGCTGAATGCCTTCCTCGACTTCGACCGTGCGGTCGACATTTTCCAGCACGTGCTGATCGGTTCCGAAGGCACGCTGGCCTTCATTGCGGAAGCGGTGATGAACACCGTGCCCGATCTTCCGGTGAAGTACACCGGCCTGCTGCTGTTTCCCGACCTGTACGCGGCAGCGGCGTCGATTGTGCCTCTGCGGCAGGCGGGCGCCAAGGCGCTGGAGATCATGGATCGCGCTTCGTTGCGCTCGGTGGAGAACAAGGCCGGCGTTCCCGCCTCGCTGCGTTCGCTGCCGGAAGGGGCTGCCGGATTGCTGGCGGAGTTTCAATCGGCCGACGAAGCCGAACGCGCGGACCTGGAGGCGCTCGCCGCCGAAGCAGTCGGCGGCCTCAAACTGTTCGAACCAGCACGCTTTACCCACGTTGCGGGCGAGCAGGCCCTGTTGTGGCAGATTCGGGCCGGGATGTTCCCGTCCGTCGGTTCGGTACGCAAGAGCGGGACAACGGTAATCATCGAAGATGTCGCCTTCCCAGTTGAGGCCCTGGCCGACGCAGCCCACGATCTGACGGGGCTCTTCCGCAAACATGACTACGACAACGCCATCATCTTCGGCCATGCCAAGGACGGCAACCTGCACTTCGTCATCACCCAGGCCTTCAACACCCAGACAAACATCGACCAGTACTCGTACTTCATCGATGATGTAGTGAAACTGGTGGTCGAGCGCTACGACGGTGCGCTCAAGGCCGAACACGGTACCGGACGCAACATGGCGCCGTTCGTCGAAGCCGAATGGGGCCGCGAAGCATATTCCATCATGAAGCGCTTGAAGCAACTGATCGATCCGGAAGATCTGCT
>PLBD01000354.1:0-4970 GCA_003135315.1 Acidobacteriaceae bacterium
GCACTTTCTTCGGATCGCGGTCAAACCGGCTGCGCAGCACCGTCACGTGCTTGACGATGGGCAATCTCGCCGCGCGAAACAAGGACTTCATCACGTCTTTATCCATGCCGGCGGCAGAGCCGAGCACGCCCGCGCCAACGTAGGCAATGTCGGCCAACTCAAGCAGGCCTTGGATGGTGCCATCCTCGCCGAAAGTGCCGTGCAGCACCGGGAAGATGATGTCCACATCCACAGGATTGACGCCGGCCCGGAGCTGATGAGCATCCGTCTCGAAAGGCACAAGCGCAGAATGATTTTCTCCGGGCATGGGCGGCACCACGACGCCCTCGCCGCGCGCCAGCACTGCCGCGGACTCGGTAGCGTCGGGATCGCCGGCGCGCAGGTGCTTNNCCCAGCGGCCTTGCTTGGTGATACCGATGGGCACGACTTCGTACTTGCGCTTGTCGATTGCGTTCAGGACCGAGGCTGCCGACAACAGTGAGACTTCATGTTCGCCGCTGCGCCCGCCAAACAGGACACCCACCCGGAGTTTCTTCATGAATCGATCTTAACGCCACGGATTTCGGTGAGTAGTGACGACTGATAGACCTCCCGGCTGCCCGGCTCCTTGGCGATCATGGCGAGTCGGCGCCGCGTTTGGAAACGTACATGGCCTTATCGGCAGCGGCACAGAGTTCCGTGGGGTCGGCGCCGTCATCCGGATAGAGAGCATAGCCTGCACTCACTCCCGTCCGCATCAGTTTTCCTTCGACGCTGAGGGGCTGGACCAGTGCCGACTCCATGGCCGAGGCCAGCGATTGTGCGCCTTCCGCGGTGGCAATTTCACTGACGATGGTGAACTCGTCGCCTCCGGTTCGGGCCAGTGTATCGGAGGCACGCATGCGGCTGGAGAGCCTGGCCACTACCTGCTGGAGAGCGGCGTCGCCAATGCGGTGTCCGAAGGTGTCATTGATTTCCTTGAAGTCGTCGATGTCGAGCAGGAGGACGGCCACCTTGCAGCCGGTCCGTTCGGCGCGGGCGAGGGCCTGCGTCAGCCGATCGTGCAGCAGACGCCGATTGGGTAGCCCGGTGAGTTCGTCATGGTAGGCGAGATGCTCGGTGGCGTGGATCTGATCTTCCAGCAGCGTGACAATCATGCCCAAGGCCACGAGGTATTTCGGGATGTTCCAGGTCTCGGATTCGACATGGAGCGGGGATGCGTGCGTGCCCAGAAGCATGCCGGCGAGAAAAGTCAGTCCCCAGGCGACGAAGCCGAAGACCGTCGACAAGACTCCGGCGGACGGCCGGCGGAAATGGTACCAGTACAGGCCAGCGGCAAAGAAACTCAGGCCGGCAAGGAAAACGTGGACGCCATAATCCAAATGGCCGGAAGAGATGTTCCACGAGACTAACCCGGCCAGCACTACTAATGACAGGCCAATGCACACGACGTATGGAGTGATTTCCTGGTGCCAGACCCACAACAGCAGCAGCGCAGCAATCAGTGCCAGCATAACGACCGCGTAGTAGAAGGCGTTGGCGCTTACGCCCCACTGCATGGCATTGGCATAGGCCAGCGCCGGGACCCCGAGCACCAGTGAAATTGCCAACTGGCGCCGCCACGTTGTAGCCTGCGGCGCCACGGAGACCACAAAAGCGACGCCGGCCAGGACCGCGGCGCTGAGCCCAATCGCTCGCTCCATCTGGGCTACCCAGTCGACCCTGGACTGGGCGAACTCCACCACCGAGCGCAGTAAGATCAATGCCCATCCCGTGAGCCAAAGATTAACGCGCTCCTGGGTTTGCTGGCGGCATATCGCCGCAAACACCGTCACCAGCACAACCAGGGCGATCAGAGCGGGCAGGGCATTGAAGTTCAAATACATGAAAGAGAACGGTCAACCGAAGGCCTAAGCATAGAAGGCGCATTGACAGGTTCTGCCAGTAGCCTAATAACTCCGCCTTGGAAGCGCAATGGCAAGATGGTCACCAGCGACATCTAATCTAGAAGGCTCCGCCGCCGCCGCCACCAAAGCCGCCGCCGCTGAAACCGCCGCCGCCAAAGCCACCGCCGCCAAAGCCTGAGCCGGTGCTGCTGGCCCGGGGGGCGGTAACAAACGCCTGATGCGCATCCGTGGCCATGGCGTGCATCGATCCCGCGAAGAAGATGGGATTAAATCCAACATATGGCGTGGGTCCGACGTACCAGTTCGGGGGATTCTGCACGATCCCCTCAAACTGCTTCGCCCAACGATTCTCGATGCCCAGCGCCATCGCGTAGGGCAGAATCTTCTCGAAAGTATCCGGAGGCATGCGCTTCAGCCGGTCAGCGTCCACGCGAGTGATGAATTCCTGCAAGCCGAGGATCTCCACTTTAGTACGCACGCCCTTCAGCGACTTTGCCGGCATGATACGGGCGAAAAGGACAACGATGATCAGGGCGATGATGCCGGCGGCGATCAGCAGTCCAACCGAATCCAGGACGCTGGCCCAGCCCAGCACTTGCAGGAAGACAAACGGCAGCGCCGTGAGCACGACTCCCACCAGCACGTAAAAGTGCGCCGAGTCGGGGTCGACCGTGTACATTCCCTTGGTTTTCAGTTCGGCAAGAATGTTGCTCTTGATGGTGGGGATGGCGACGTAAAACTTATTGCGCAACTCCGATAGCTGGACCTGGGTTGTGCCGCCCGCGAACATATTGTTCAGCATCGCCCGCTCGTGCGCTTCCAGCGCGTTCCACTCCGATTCCGGCTTCAGCGAGTGGAAGGTGTAATCGCGGTGCGAGAACAGCAACGCCTTCGACTCCGTCTCCTCGATCTTCAGGTAGCCCTTGACGGCCAGGTCCACCAGGGTCGAGGTGATGTCGCGGGAATTAACGCTGTCCTCAAGCAGCGCGCCGACCTCGGCTGGGGTCATGTCCTTCGGCGGCTCATACATGGGAGCAACGGAGATGTCGGGCTTGGGATCGCGGCCCTTGGTCCACCAGAAGAAGAACATCACGATCAACGCCCACAGGGGCAGCAACACCACGATATTGCTGCGGAGGAACCACAGGGCGAACGTGAGCTTGCTGGGCTCGGTCAGCACGCCCTTGCTGATGTAAACGTCGGCGGTCAGGCCCTCGCGCATGGAAAGCGGGCCGTTGCTCTGCACTTTGACGACGTTGCCGTTGACCACCACCGTGGCGTCCTGCGACTGCGAACCGTAGACGCCGGTAAAGGCCTGCGCGCGCAGATCGCGGGCCGCGCCCGGCGGAAACATAATGATGGCCATGGCGCCGTCGATCGGCACCGGCCAGTCGTTGCCGGTCACGTTCCAGTAGAGTTCGTCGTGATCGTCGAACCAGCGCACCCCGTTCTTGACCGTGTAGCTGATCTCGACAATTCGCCGCGTGTTCACGGCGTTGGGAATGTAGATCTTGAGATGACGATAGCCGTTCTGCACGCTGGAGTCGTACTTCAGGCTCTCACCCTGGCCGTCGGTCACGGATGTGACCGTGAGGAACAACGTGTAATTGGAGCCGTGCGGCCCGGGATACTCAACGGGGATGTCACGATAAATGCCGTGGTACGCGCCCTCGAAGTCGACCATCAGACGCTCGCGGACGGTCATGGTGCCGTCCTGCTCGACGCTGATGTTGTCGACAAAGCTGCTGACGTGCCATTCGCGCGCGAGGGCGGGGACGGCCAGAACTGCGACGAGCGCGGCAATTCGGAGACAGCATTTAGCACTTAGCATTTGGCAATCAGCAACTAGCAACTAGCAACTAGCAATTAGCAATTAGCAACTAGCCAAGAATAAGCACCATCCTTCAATTCGTAACTGCGCGCGGCTGCGTTCCGACGCCGGTTTAGCTAATTGCTAATTGCTAGTTGCTAATTGCTGCTTTTTAGAACTTCACCGCGACCGGCTCCCGCTGCGTGGGCTCCGTGATGTCGAAGAACTGCTTCTGTTGAACATGGAACATTCCCGCAACGATATTGCTGGGGAAGGTCTGGATCTTGGTGTTGAGGTCGCGCACTACAGCGTTGTAATAACGGCGCGCGTTCTGGATGGCATCTTCCAATCCGGTCAGCGAGCCCTGCAACGACTGGAATTGCTCGGAGGCGCGCAACTGCGGATACGCCTCGGCAACTGCAAGTAATCCTCGCAACGCGTAGGTCAACTGGCCTTCTGCCTCACTCTTTTCCGCCGGAGTGCTGGCGGCCATGGCCGCGCTGCGGAACTTGGCCACGTTCTCGAAGGTGCCCTTTTCGTGCGCGGCATAACCCTTCACTGTTTCCACCAGGTTGGGGATCAAATCATAGCGCCGTTTTAGTTGCACATCGATGTCGGCCCAGGCGTTGTCGGCGCGGACGCGCAATTGCACCAGGCTGTTGTAAATGCCGATCAGCGTGAACGCGATGATCGCCAGTAAGACGACGACAACAATGAGACCAATCATTCTTCCTCCAAGCCGGCAAGAGGCTTTGCCGGCGGGCGCAAATCCACCACCGGGCGGAAAACAGCGGACGAGCGGAAGGTATCACACCGCGGAAGCGCGAAGCAACGCGAGGCGGCCCAAGAAACGGCAGTTCGAGCAGGCCACGGGAAGCTCCGGCAGGCGTAAAATAAAGGGTTCGGCTGGCTGCCGCATCTCCCGGAAATGGCCAGCATCTATTAGTGGTCACCCCATTTTGATCTATCTGAGAGGACGCACTTATGGCTAGCACCATGACTCCGGCGCGCGAAGGAACCCGCATCGCCGCCAGCATCAATAATGCCCGCATTCCAACCGGCTTCCAGAACGAGCCCTCCATTGACTGGAGCAATCCCGAGAACACGCGCCGCATGAGGGTCGCCATCGAGAAGGTGCGCAACGAACTGGGCCGCGAGTACGACCTGGTGATCGGCGGCCGGCGCGTGAAGACGGCCGAGAAGACCCACTCGCTCAATCCCGCGAAACCCTCCGAGATCGTCGGAGTACACCAGGCGGCGGGGGCTTCCGAGGT
>PLBD01000354.1:4977-5192 GCA_003135315.1 Acidobacteriaceae bacterium
CGCAAGTTCGAGCTGATGGCGTGGATGGTCTTCGAGGTTGGGAAGAACTGGCCGGAGGCGGACGGCGACATAGCCGAACTGATCGACTTCACCGACTTCTACGCGCTGGAAGCGCTGCGGCTGGCGAAGGCCGAGACTCCGGTGCAGTTGCCGGGCGAGCGCGACTGGCTGCGTTACATCCCGCTGGGCGTGGGCGCGGTGATTCCGCCGTGGAA
>PLBD01000613.1 GCA_003135315.1 Acidobacteriaceae bacterium
ATAACCAAAGTCACAGCCTTTTTCTTTCGAGCAGGGTCGCAGATCGCTTGTTCGATTTCTCCCCCAGGCGCAGGAGTAGCTACAGCTTTACAGATTTGGCAAGTCCACCGCGAATGCCACCCCTCTTGATGACGCGCTTACTTCACGATTCTCGACAAACACCTCTTGGTCTGCGTCGGATTAATAACGTAGCAGGACCCTCAGCGTGTCGAAGCAGACTCGCTGCGGCAAGAAGCAAAGCACTTCCCTCTCTGACTCCCCTGCTTTACTTGCTGGTGTTGGTCGCGATTTGTCCCAAGAGGTCAATCAGTTTATTCGTCTTGCGAATATAGATCGTAGGGATATAGATCGCCAGTACTGTGATGATTACAAGACACGTACCAGCGACGAACATCGGCCAGAAGTACATGGTTGCCTCCAATCAGAAGTATGCATAGCCGTCGTCTTACAACCCACCGAATATCACAAGGCTTACGATGGTTGTCTGTGACGACGATCGCGGGAGGGGCACGAAGGTAACCTGGAAAGGTATTACCGCAAATCGCTGGCGGCTGTGGTTCCGCAAGAAACTGCATCGGTCAACAGCTGGCACCTTTGCACGCTCGAATCGATGCGTCGTCATAGATCACCGTCCGTTCAGAGCAGAGCCAAACCGGCATCGTGAATGGGAGCGCCTGAGTGCAACAAACAAAGGCGGTATGAGCCAGGCTGCTTACGCTATCTCACAATCGATGGCTTCCGGTTTCCGGAATCGTTATAAGCTGCAGCGTTGGCTGCACCGCGCAAAGCGCACGAGAGCGGTGTTACTTCAGTCTTAGTATGCCAGCGTAACCGCTAGATTGGCGCTGTACGTGCCCGAGCTCCCACCCTTTTGGCCCGCAGGAATTCTCCCGAATATCGGATATGTATGTGTGATTCGTGAAGTTGTCATCATGAAGCTGTCGCTGACGACACTGGAACCGCCACCGCCGTCCCCCCACACTTGCGTATGCCAGCTGTCAGTATAAACAACGTAATACAATTTGCCCTCACCGTTAGTCATGACCCGGTAGCCTCCATTCTGGCCCAAAGTATCCAGCGATATAGAGTAGCTGACCTTGTCACCGACCGATCCTGTGCAGGTGACGGTGATGCTTCCTATAGTGTCGCGGCGAGCAGGCGCGAGCGCGTCGTAGGTCCCGAACGACACATTAGCGCTGGCTATCTCACAGTAAGTTGCTCCTCCCGCCGAAATGGGCACCGTGGCCACTAAGCAGCATAGCAGCGGCATTAGTTTCAAAGCGATCTTCATTTTGTCGCCTTGCATACGAGAGGACCTATGCGCGGTACGGCTTCATTGTCCGGGGCGGCAGGTACATCCACTTTGCATTGCTGATCTTTCCAACGAACCGTCACTCGTCCGGGAAGCTCAATGTCCTGGACAAAGGCCTCGCCATGCAGCGCGACCATATCTTCGTGCGTGCTTCCTTCTGCCACAACCTCTGCCCCTAATGGAACCGGCTTGCCGTCCTCGGTCGTAAGGACAAGCAGCGCTCCCTGTGCCTTCTCAGCCGAAAATTTTACATACACCCCGGTCCGCGGCATCGGCACGATCTGTTTTTCCGTGAGATTTATCTGTAGGTCGATGGGAACACCCTCATCGTCTATACGGATCGAGTTTGGAACGTATGGAGTCAGAACGGGCAGCACGACTAAGCCTCGGCGGCCAGTGCTGGCGATGTATTGATTGTTTGACAAGACCTTGATTCCGCTTTCCGGGACTTCGACCACGCCAAAGCTATCGGCGAGCCAGCGCGTTATGATGAGTTTGTTATGAAACCACACCAGGCTGCCGGTTTCCCCAACGCGCCAGCTGCTAAGGCCCTGCCTCTGAGCCACCTCTATTAGATAGTTGCCGTAGTTGCTTTGCGCATATAGTCCTGCGTCCACTCCCCGATTGTCGGCGGCATCGGCTCGAACCCGGTATCCATAACCGTTTCCCGCCGGCTGCTGGTGGCTGTAGTCGATCGTGGCGGTCTGCGTGCTCTTGTCGATCTGGCTGGATGCCATCATTAAGTCGCGAGGTCCCAGCGGTATGATCAAGCTGAGGCTCGCCATGGTTCTGGTCTGTGAACCGGGCGCATAGTTGATCGCGGAAACCAGGGTAGCGCGCCTCGTCAGCCGTACGTTCAGTGATGAGTTGATCCCGCTGAAATCTACTAACGTGGGATCGTTGACAATTCCGATGTGAGAGCGGCCTTCTCGGCGCAGGTAGCCTCCCGACAGCGATATTCGGCTGCTGAAAGAGTAGCTAGCCTGCGCCAGAGCCGTCAGGCGGGCGGCGCGCTCGGATGCGAGCAGGCCGAGCTGGCGGAAGTTACTGCTGGCCGCCACGATATTCGCCGAAAACCCGAAGGCCCGCGTCTGCCGCTGAAATTGCCCATAGCCCAGGACGCCGTCGCCTTCAACATTGTGGCTGAAAGCTGCGTCCCCGCTCACCACTCCCACGTGAGCGAGAGCATAATCGACGCCTCCTCCAAAGGTCTGATTGCTTGGCTGGATCTCAACGCGACCGTTCAGCGTTAACGTATTGCTCAACCCGTAGCGTTGTGTGCCGGCAGCGAAAGCAGATGTATAACCGGAGTCCCGCAATCCATAACCGTAGCGCAGGCTTCCTGCCTCATAGACATACTCGGTAACTCCCTTTCGTAAGAGTATCTGCGCACGATTAAATGTTGTAGTCACAATTTGTTGCCGGCCCGTGGCATCCGTGACGACCATTTGTACGTTCCCCTGCCCGGTCATTACTGGAATGTTCTGAATGGCGAACGGTCCCGGATCTACCTGCTGTTGCGAAATCTTCATGCCGTTGATGTAAAGATCGACGGTAGATGGAACCGTTACCTCTCCCGCCACGCTCGGGAGAGCGAATGGAATAAAGGCCGGCTGAGTGGAAAACTTACTCGCATAACGAACCCCGCCGTAGTACACCTGTTCAGCCCAGGGATTACCGGCTGAAACCGAATCGCCAATGGTGAGCGTGGACATGCGACTGGGAAAGTCACGGAAGAACTGCGTATCCAGGCGGATCGGCCGCACCGCCTGCACGAAATCGCGGCTGACGAAACGCGAGGTAAAGACCCCCAGACTGCTGAATGCGCCGGCTTCGACCAGCCCACTGACGCCTGCGCTGCCGCCACCGCCCGCGCCAGTGCCTTCGATATCGTGGTTGAGAAACACGCCCGGCTCTACTTTGTTGATCTGCGGCGACTTCTCATTGGTAGCCTGCAAGATGGAACTGTCAAAATCTGCAGCTGGAACTTTGAGATACAGGATCTGCAATGCGGGATCCAGATGGCTTGTAAGCCCAGTGAGGGCGTCGAGGGGATAGTAGTCGTCGCCATTCTTGGTCAGGGGAGCAACGGATGGCCTTAACAGGCGCCATTCTCTAAGTTCGTGGGCGGTAGCATAATAACGCTCTCCGTCCTGCAGCAAGACTGCGAACTCGCTCGCCTGTTGGCCGTTGATGTGTACCGCGACCATCAGTTCTCGTATTTGGGCAGAGGCCGCCGATGATTGCGCTTTGGCCGTACCCGCCCCCGAACTTTGGCCGTAGCAATACAACGCCCCCAACAGCATGCCGCCTGCGATCCACCTATTGAGTTGTAGGAACGAGGGATGCACTGAAGTTCCCTTCGTCAGTTCCAGCCGTGAGAGACAACTTCCGGGCGCTCCGGATTTGTGCTTCTTCGAAAACCCATTCGTGTGACTGACCGGGCAGCAGATAGTCCAGCACGATCTTGCTGGAGGGGGTCGCAGTACTGCCTTCCGGTAACAGGTCAAGATGCTTAATCTGCACGTGCACGTTCCCGTTATTGACAGCCGTGATCCTCACGCCAACCGGAGTAGCTTCCGCCTTCCAGTCCACTTGTTTCTTGGCGGCGCCTTGCTGTTCCACGAAGATCGGGATACTGATACGCAATACCGTTCGAAGCGATAATCCGGGTTTCGGAGGCGCAGGCACTTCCTCCACGAGCAGTCGATAGGCAATCTCATTTCCGTCCGCTCGCGGATGACGTAGCCCCAGCCGCATCAGTTGCGGCCGGTCGGGCTGCAGGGTGAAGATGGGCGGATTCAGCAACACCTCATCGCTTTCCTGGTAAACATCTTTGTTATCTTTTAGCGACCATGAAACCACGCGCGCTTGCACCGTCACAGGGTCGTCGCCGGTATTAAGAAGGCGCACCGTAACCGCCTGGTGCTTTCTCGATAGAGGTATGCGGGTCGGAGTGACGGAGAAAGAACTTGCGTAGGCGCAGACGCCTGTAAGGAAGCACAGCAAACCGGTCACACTCTTTAGCACTCGGGTCGTATTCTTGCTCGACATGGACGTCAACTCCAGAGGGTCGCGAGCGGCGTTTACGCCGCCCGCGAGGTGAGGCGAATCAGCGTGGAAAGGTATACAGGCGAAACGTTCTAATAGAGGACCGTGGCGACGACGGTGTCGGCATAGCTTTCGGCCTCTCCCATCTGGCCGTGCGGGACCACTCCGTATACGGTGTAGTTATGGGGCAGGTTGTCCGCAGTTACGGTCTCGGTATTGTTCTGACCATCGCCCCACACCTGCTGGTGATTTGCATCCTGATACAGGAAGTACGCTAAGAAGCTTCCATCCAGGTCGGTGCATTGCATCTGGCGCTGTGGGGTATCGTGACTGGATCCCGATTTTGGGTACAGGCCCTGATCGAGCGATACTGAAGCGGTCATCTCATCGACGCACTGCACAGTAATCGTTGTCGTCTGCGCGAGGTCTGTGGTCGAGTTGACGCCTAGCTCATCGTAATTCCCGAACGCCAGCGTGTTGGCGCTGATCAAGCAATTGGGACTAATATTCGCCGTAACGGAAATATTCGCTTTGGGCTGTACGGCAAACATGGTTGTAGCCGCCAGCATTACGGCCAGGGTGATGAGGAATGCTTTTGCGAATCGGTTCATTGCAAAACTCTCCTTTTTTCCCACTTCGTTTTTTGTAGTGCAATTAACCCACTTCTGGGTCGGCATTTATGCGAGCATGCTAATGTCCACAGCACCCTTAAAAGGGGGGAGGAGGGCTGCTTGTTATCAGCGACATAGCACAGGCAGAACGAATCAGAGAAGCGTCTAGTCGTTGTAAGTGCGTCTTCCAAGGAAACTGTGTGGGATTGATGCAGTTGGTTGCGAGGCTATACGCGGCCGGGAACGATACTTTGGACGCTAGAATTCTGTACTCATGTCCAAGGGTCGTAATTTGATTGGCAACCGCAAACTGTACAGCACATCGCATTTGCGGATCGGACAGCCCACCTTGAACACGCTCCCCTGAATCATGGCAATACCCGCTCCCGACATTAGCCCGCGCCGACTTCGTCAGGGGTATGACGGCTTGTCGCACGATTGTCCTTGCCGTCCAGCGCAGACTCTGGCGAGGATTTGGTGGATACTCTTACTGCTTCTTGCCCTCGGAGCCTGCTGGCGGCATTCCTGGTCCCAGCTTCTCCTCCTCCAGCCGTTCTTTCCGACGAAGTTCCTCAATCTATGCTGCTTTCGCCTTGCGGAGCTCAAGTATTCTTTTCTTCCTTCCACATTCCGCGCCGCTGGAAGAATGAGGCTCGCGCGGCTTGGGTCCTGGTCTTCTCCTTTTCGGACCGCTCGGCGGCCTTCTCTTTTTTCAGGACATCCCATTCATCTTTCCGCATGTTCATTCGCAACTGGGTTTCCCGTTCGCGCTCGTCCTCCAGTTGTTCGATGAGTAAACCGTGGCTTCTGACCACGTCCACGAGCGTACTGGTCGTCCAAGCGAAGGTGAATAGGCCCGAGATCGCGATGACGGGACCGATGTTTCGCCATTGCTGTTCCCGTGCGACGGTCCCATAGCCGAGGGTAGTGTAGGCATTCGCGCAGAAGTAAATTGCGTCGTGAACGCGCGCGATCAGCCCGAGACGGTTCAGCTAGAACACCCACATCAGGATCTCGGCGATATGCAGCAAAAGCATGAGGAAGATCGCCCAGCCGAATAGAAAGCCGGCCCTGGCTAGATGAGGCGGCCCGGTAAGCAGACGACACTCGCCTCTCGGCTGATTCGAAGAATGTGGTGGAGGCCAGCGCCGTGAGATAGCACCAAGCAGACCAGGATGAGAGCCCCGATGCCGAGCCACGCCAGCGGGTTGAGTTCATTCGGAATCTTGGCCAAAAGCGCCTGCGGATGACCCCCGGTCAACCTGAGGATTCGGCAACTGCACTGCCGACGTTGTCGCTACTTCACCGCCAGCG
>PLBD01000291.1 GCA_003135315.1 Acidobacteriaceae bacterium
GTGCCCTGTTACAAAGCACTCCAAGAGTGACCTATTCAGCAGCCTCTAAGAGGCGTGCTCCACCCGCTCGCGTGAAATGGCTTCAGCCCTTCCCGCCTGACGCTCCCGCGTCGTCCTTCGCTATACGGAATCCTCGAGGGTGGTAATCCTTCGGCAGGAACTCTGCCGGCATTGCGGTGCGGTTTCCGTCGCGCAGGGAGTGATATACCGGCGACATGATCTCGACTCCGGCGGCGAAGAAGCAGTCCTGAATGTTGGCGTGCAGGTCAGAGTAGATATAAACCATCAGCAGCGGATGATCGGTATAGGCGTTGATTTCGTACTGCACGTAGGAGTCTTCGAGCGCGTTCTGCAACACGAACGGCGCTGGACTCGGCAGGATGTACTTCGTCTTCAAGGCAGCCTCAATCAGCAATTCGTGGACCTTGCGCCAGGGAGTGTCGTAGCCGATGGTGACGGAGGTGTGCAGGATGAGGCCGTTGTTCTGCGCCAGCAGACTGTAATTGGTGACAAAGCTGCCCAGGACCACGGAATTCGGAATGATGATCTCCTCGTTCCGGATGGTCTTCACATGGGTGGCCAGCATGGTCTGCGCCGTGACCTCTCCCATGTTGTCGCCAATCTTCACCCAGTCGCCAACGCGGAAGCCGCGCGCGTAGATAAGAATGACTCCGGCGACGACGTTGGCTACGGCCGAGGTCGATCCCAACGAGAACAGCACGCCGATGAAAAGGCCGATGCCTTTGAAGGCCGGCGAATTCTCGCCCGGCAAGTAGGGATAAATAATGACGGCGGTAAAGGCGAAGAGCAGGAAGCGGACAATCTTATAGGTGGGTTGCGCCCATTCAGGATAGAAGCCGGCAATGCGGATATTGCCGCGCTCGACTTCGCGCGCCATGACCCCGACGAACTTGATCACGTAGTACATCACCGCAACGATCACGACGATGTAAAACAGGTTCGGCAGATAGTTCAAGAACGCCTGGCCGATGAATTTGACCGGAGTGCCGATGTAGCTCAACAGTCTGGCGCCGTGTTCGCGGGTCCAGGGGAAGTAGTTGAACTCGGTGGCCAGAAAGATCCAGGTAAACACGAACAGCAAGAGGAAGCGCACCAGTTGAACGGCGGCTATCAATACCGCAGCCATTCGCTCGCCCGCCATGATCTGCGACTGCTGGATGCGAATCCCCTTAAATCGAGTCGCCATGGATCGCAATGCCGTCAGCAGCCAACGGGTGAGGCGAACCACCAGCCAGACAAGGAGCAGATACAGCGCCAGCGTGATGACAGCGTAGATCGCCGCCCGGATGAGATATTGGCTGCTGTGCTGCAGCCGAGCTTCGCTGATGGCATCGCGAATTCGTCCGGCGAGGAGGGTTGCCATCGCCTGCCGGGAGACGTGGTAGTGCCTGGCGTCATCGTCGGTAACCACCAGGAGGATGTTTTCGCCCAGCACGACCGATGTGCCATAGGGCGAATCGCTTGTGGTGATGCGGGCGAGGTCAGCGGCCGGAGCGTAGATGAGTTTGCTGAAGCGCTCCGAGGCGGCCAGGGCACGGTCCTGCGCGGTAAAGCTGCCGATGCCCTCGTAGATCCGGAGGACTTCGCTGCCTTCCACGGTGACGGGGTAGCCCGGATTCTCCTGGCTCGTGTCTGGTGCAGGCTGCTGCGCCGCGAGAGCCGTTGCAGCCAGCAAGAGAGCGAAGAAGGCAATGAGTAATTTGGCCGAGCGCAACGTGTGGCCTCCGGGGCTGCACAACCTTAGCAGAACCTTTCTGCGGCCATGTTAGGGCATGTGGAGGCGGGACTCAAGGAAGGTCTTTGCTAGCCTCCTCGACATAGTATAGTGAATTCACTATACTGGTACCTGCCAATGAGTAAGAAGGGACACGAAATCGGAAGTCGCAACGTGTTCAAGGACCTCGGTGTGCCCAATGCTGAGGAGCACGTGGTGAAGGCGCAGCTTGTATTCAAGATCGATACCATCATGAAAGGTCGCGGTCTGAAACAGGTCGAAGCGGCGGAATTATTTGGCATCCGCCAGCCCGACGTATCCAAGATGCTGCGTGGTGAGTTTCGCCAGTTTTCCGTTGAGCGCCTTCTGCGCTTTCTAGTGGCGCTCGATCAGGATGTTCACATCGTCGTAAAGCCGCACCACGACAGGAAGAACGCTCCCGCGTTGCAAGTCTTCTGAAGCGACCGCTTCAGTGACGAAACGATTACACTGATCGCTTCGCGTTACAAGAACGGGAAGATGAGACTGTCAGCCTACGAACGTCGCGGTGTCAGCAAGGTTAGTTCCACGGGCGAATACTCCACCTCCTGCCGCAGAAGTCGTTTCGCCAAAACGATACTCTGGTGGACACCATCGAAGATGTAGTAGGTGCCTCCGGGAGTTTCTTCCGCTATGCCCCGCCCGAACCAGAGAATCAAATCGCCACTCGAACCCGGAAAGCCTTAGCGCGCAATCACGGAGCGTGCGCGGATGGCCCGCGGGAACGATCGGTCTAGTCTCATCGATGGATTGCCAGACCAAGCTAAGAAACCCAGTGACCTTTGGCTCGGTCCAGAGGTACATTCTGCCCGGACGTAGTACCTCAGCAAGAAGACGCTCGTCCACGTGGAAACCGGCGTCCCGGTGGCGCTCCAGGCATGACACAACTTCGGCGGTGTGGACTTCCTTCAATAAGAAAGGGAGCTCCGTCCTAACCGACCACGCCCTGCAATCTCGCTTTCTCCTGGCGCGCCTTCAGCCAATCCATCCAGCGGTCCAGGCCTTCACCCGTGGTGCTGGAGACGTCGATGATCTCCATTCCGGGATGGACGCGGCGGGCGTTCTCGCGGGCGAGGTCGGCGCTGAACGGAACGTAGGGCAGGAGGTCGATCTTGGTCAGGAGCATGAGCTCTGATTTGAAGAAGATCGAGGGGTACTTGAGCGGCTTGTCTTCGCCTTCGGTGGTGCTCAGCAGGACGATCTTCGCATCTTCGCCGAGATCGTAGCTTGACGGACAGACCAGGTTGCCGACGTTCTCCACGATCAGCAGATCGAGATCTTCGAGTGCGACATTCTCCAGCTTCCAGTCTTCCAGATGCTTTCCGATCATCCTGGCGTCGAGGTGGCACGTCCCGCCGGTGGTGATCTGCCGCACCGGGAAGCCGAACTTGGCCAGGCGCCGCGCGTCGTTTTCGGTCTGCAGATCGCCGGTGAGCACGGCCACGCGAGCGCTTTTGTCCATGCGCTCCAGAGTGCGCTCCAGCAGCGCGGTCTTGCCAGAGCCAGGCGAGCTGATGAGGTTCACGCAGAGCACTCCGTTCTCGCGATAGCGCTCGCGCAGTTGCTCGGCGAGAATCTGGTTTTCGTTCAGGACTTTCTTTTCGACGGCGATACGGTTCATATAGGTAGCGATTAGCAATTAGCAACTGGCGATTAGCAGTTAGCTATCATCGATCTCCATGTAGGCTATGTCTAGCTCTTCCCCGCTGATGCACTGGGTGGCCAGGTCGCCGCACAACGGACAGCGCGGGTCGAAGTCGGTCATGCGAAATTCGTAAGCGCACTTCGAGCAGCGCTGCACGCGCGGAATCAATTCCAGCTCCAGCGCCAGCGGCTCAAGTTCCGTGTCCTTCACCAGGACTTCGAAGCCGAATTGCAGCGCGTCGCGGTCGACGCCGGCGAGCTCTCCAATCTTAACTCCGACCTTCGAGATGTGAGCGCCCGGATGGCGCACGGCTTCCTTCTGAACAGATTCGAGGATTGAGCTGGCGATGCCGAGTTCGTGCATAGGAACCATTCACCACGGAAGCACGGAGGGCACGGAAAGGAACTTAGAATAATCTAGTAATCCCCTTAGCTTGAATTATGGAGACTGGGTCGCAAGCGGTGTCGCCGCTCTGCGGCTCGTTCTTATCTCCACATGACCGGGGGCTTACGCCCCCGTCTAACTCCATTTCGCCGCGTTGCGGCTGGTTTGGTTGGTTACAGGCCGACTTCGTCCCATCAGAACATTTCAGTCGAGGTTGCGACAGAGTCTCTATAGCCTTCCCTGGTCGGTCCCCGGCTTGCAATATCTGAATCGATCCATTGCAAAGGCCTCATGAAAAAATCTCTTCCGTGTTCTCGGTGTTTCCGTGGTGAATCATCTTCTTCCGCCACGCGAAAATGTCCTCAATCGGACGCCGCTGCGACCAGAGAACCAAGGCCATCATAGCTCTTTGGTGCTTTCCGCGCGATGCCAATAATTTTCCAGAAACGTCTTTGCGGCAACTTCGTCTATCACCTCGTAGGTGCAGCTCGTCTTCGTTTTATTGGGGTTCAACGCAGAACAGGTAGCTCACCATGGCAAAAGAGTTGGTTCTCCCCGCGAGTGCCGAGCTTTCCGCGGAGTTTGGCCAGCGGCGGAGTCACGCCCGACGGCGCGGGCTGACGTTCGATGGACTCAAAGGCTGGGGGCGCGTCTGGGCCATCGGCTTTGTCCTGTGGACGGTGCTGGCCTTCCTGAGCGCCGCCGGAGCGCATGTCTACACCGCATCGGTCGGCAGCCCGGAAAGCTGGGCGCAGTTGCTGGCCTGGAACATGACCATCTCGTTTGTGTGGTCATTGCTGACGCCTCCTGTCTACGCATTATCGCGGCGATTCACCTTCGAGCGCAGCAACTGGAAGACCGTCCTGCCCCTGCACATTGCCGCCAGCATCGTGCTCACTCTTGTCGGCGCCTCGATCATCGTCTGGCTGGAGCCGTTCGTCACCTGGACTCCCGAAGCGCACCTGCCTTTTTCCGCGCACATGCTCTCGCGCGCGTTCATGGACTTCCAGCGCTACTGGTACATCCTGCTGATCACGCAGGCGATCGGCTATTACGCAAAGTATCGTGAGCGCGAACTGCAGTCGTCGCAGCTGGAGGCGCAGCTCGCGCACGCTCAGCTTGAAGTGTTGAAGATCCAACTGGAACCCCACTTCCTGTTTAACACGCTGAACTCCATCGCCGCGCTGGCGCGCAACGACGGGCTCGCAGCGGAGAACATGACGCTCCAGTTGGCCGACCTGCTGCGCTTCTCGCTGGATGCGATGGGCGTGCACGAGGTGCCGCTCAGCCGCGAACTGACCGTGCTGCAGAAGTACATCGACATTCAGCAGACGCGCTTTCAGGACCGCTTGCAGGTGGAGATGGACATTGCGGGCAACACGCTTTCGGCGCTGGTGCCCAACATGATTCTTCAGCCGTTGGTGGAGAACGCCATCCGCCACGGCATTGGGCCGCGCCGCGCGCCCGGTCATATCCGCATCTCCACGCGTCGCGTCTTCGACGAGCTGTGGATGGAAATCTCCGACAACGGATTGGGGCTGACGCGCTTCGACGGCGAGATCCCGACGGAAGGCGTTGGCCTGCGCAACACGCGCGCCCGCCTGCAACAGCTCTACAACCACGATCACCGCCTGATGCTGGACGATGCGCCCGGCGGAGGTTGCATCGTCAGAATTCACCTGCCGTTCCGTACTTATTCCGAGGAGGTCAGAACCACCGATGCCCATTCGAGTGTTGCTTAGCGACGATGAAGCCCTGGCGCGCGAACGCCTGCGCAGCCTGTTGGAAGAGGAAGCTGATCTGGAGATCGTGGCCGAATGCGGCGATGGCAAGTCGGCGATCTCGACCATCAAGCGCGAGAAGCCCGATCTCGTCTTCCTCGACATTCAGATGCCGGAGGTCGATGGCTTCGGCGTGGTTTCCGCGCTACGGGCGGAGCAGATGCCGCTGACGATCTTCGTGACCGCCTACGATCGCTATGCGATGAAGGCCTTCGAGGTTCACGCGCTCGACTACCTGCTGAAGCCCGTCGTGAAGCAGCGGCTTTCGGAAGCGCTGGAACATGCACGCAAGCAACTCCAGCATCCGTCGGAAGGAATGTTCCAGCGGCGCGTGCTCAATCTGCTCGGCGAACTCGATTCGCGACAGAACGCTCCGCAGCGCATCGTCATCAAGGCCGACGGCGAGATTGTCTGCCTCAAGCCCGGCGAGATCGATTGGGCGGAGTCGGCGGGCAATTATGTTTGCCTGCACGTCGGCGGCAACACTCACATCCTGCGCGAGACCATCACTTCGCTGGAGTCGCGGTTGGGACATCGGCAATTCCTTCGCGTGCATCGTTCGACTCTGGTCAACGTGGATCGCATCAAAACGCTGCGTCCGTCGCTGTATGGGGATTATGCGATCCTCCTGCGCGATGGGACGAAGCTGACGCTGAGCCGCGGATTTCGCGAGACGGTGCTGAAGCGGTTGGGGACAGCGTAGAAGGGGCGGCCTACCAAAGAAAATGTTCCACGTGGAACAAGAACACGAACTCG
>PLBD01000075.1 GCA_003135315.1 Acidobacteriaceae bacterium
CAAGCCACGCGGCCCCTAAGCTTGGACGCAACATAAGGCTGATTACGCGCAACAGGTGGTGGGCAGCCTTGAACCGGACGGGCGTTTGAAATTCCTATCCGCACCTGGTCGAAGTCGAGACCGCACTCGATAAGCAGTGGCTGGCGAAAACTCTTGCGCGCATGCAGGAATTGAGCATAGAGAGCCGCGCGCTCGCGAACGCAGAGCTGTGGGTGGAGGGAGCCGACTCCTTCGGGCAGGACGTCATCGCGCTCGCTTGGGAGCACGCGAATGATTCCAGCGGCACGCCGTTGAATGTGTGTGTTATCGAAAAGGACATCCTCGCCCCCGCCGTCGATCAGCGTGCGGCCGAGGTGAAGACGAAGGCAAATGGCGGCAAGTGGGTGAAACTCGCGCGCTCTGCCTACGCACAACAGTCGACATTCAGAAGTAACACCACCAATCATCTCGTCGCACAGCTATTCGGTTATAGACCCGAGGCGCGTGATACGGCACAGGAACTTGTCAATGCGTTCTGCACTGGAATCGCCATTTCAATAGAGCGTAACCACATATGATTGCTATTAGGACGGCCTCAATGCACAGGAGTTGCTGAGCGGCCCGTTACGTGCGGACACCCAAAGCCCTATATCGGCATCATTTCGAGGAACGTGGTTCTTGCGCTTCCCCCATCTAACTCGACCGTTCGGCGCCTCAAAAGAGTGGAACGTTAGTGTATTTCTGCGTCTCGGGTATGGAAGCAATCCTGAACAAGCTCGCCAAAATCTGTGGCCTCTGCGGATTCATCGCTGTACACATAACAATCAGCGTCCTTAATCTCCCGACACGTGGGTGGGTTTCGACGTGAAAGTATCGGGGTCCCTGCCGGTTGCTCTCGATAGTAAGCGATGACACGGCCCGGTAGCGTCTTTGTAGTGATGCCAATGGACTTGCATCCTCATGCCCCCGCGCCAATTATCGTCATCTTTGCCGGAGCACGCGGAGATAAGGGCGATGCCCATCACCGTCAACGTCTAAATAGCGGCCTGGATTTGTTTCACATGCATATCTTACGTCGCGCTTCGAATCGCGGGCGACCTATGCAGAGTCAAGGCTCGGAGCAATTCCGTATCCAATTATTCAGGAGGTTCCGTATTGTACTTGAGAGTACCGATTTGTCGGTGACCTGTCCGCCTCCCGGCGGGCCTTTTTCCCAGCAAACGCAAGTCGAACCTGGCGTAGAACGCAGATTTTAGCCTATCCGGAGAGGCGTAACGGCCTGGCATGGTCGGGATCGATGTTGTCGCGCAGGAATTTTGTGAAGATTGAGGCGGCGGAGGAATTAAGGAGAAAATTCGGCAGCGTGTTGCGCAACGCGATGCCGGTGACGAGCTCCGAGGGGCACACGCCGGGACGAATGGTGCGTAACCATGAGCCAAAGGAAGACCAGACGAGTTGCGCATGGGAGGCGGCGAGATATTGCAGCAACCCTTGAGCGATGAGGCCGACCTGGATGTGGCGATCGTAGGCGCAGAGCTTGCGACGCACAGCGGCGCGATATCGGTCGGTTTGACGGTGCATGTGTTGGGTGCCGCTGTTGCGCGAGATTCTCTTCATGCCACGCATCCAGAAGTGATAGCTGTAGGCGCCGAGAACCCGCAGCGCTTGCTTGAAGGACAGCTCGATCTTGAAGCGCAGTCCATAGCCGCTGATGATATCGACGGCCGAGAGAGTCAGGTCGGTGGAGAAGAAGATGCAGCGGCCGCGGGTAGGATGATCGACGAGGACGAAGCGTACCAGGCGCCGCAGCGGTCGCCAGAGCAGATCCCGGGACAAGAATCGCACCGTGACACCGCGCTCGCCGTAGACCGGACTTGCCACCTCCTGCCACAGATCGGTCGAGGCATCGAACAAGGCCCGCAGTTTGATCTTGCGGCCATAGAGGCGCGGCCTGCCCCGCCGCCGTGGGCCGATGGGTCTGGCGCAGGGTTCAAAGGCGACGGCGTTGCGACGCAGCCGCGAGATCAGGGCGCAGCCCCGCGCCAGAGCCCAGTTGGCCACTGCGGCGCAGGCGTAATAGGCGTCGGCGATCATGACGAAGGGCTCTGCGATGCCCAACGAATCGGCGAGGGTACAGAATTTTTGGGGCAAGGTGCGATGATCGCGATTACTGAACTTCACTCCCTCATGGATGCGTCCGGAGAGCGGAACGGCGAGAAATGAGCCTGCGGCAGCCACCAAGACCGAGACCACTTGAACGGAGTGGCCCATGATGAACTCGGGCTTGGTGTTGTTCTCCGAGGCTTGATGCAGGCGTTTGACCGCCGGCATCTTGCGCCCGCTTTTGGGGATTTTGATCCCGTTGCCCAGCAGCACCAGGCGCCCCCCGAGGCGATAGGGCGAGAAGCGCTGCAACGCGAGGGTCGTCCACAGGCGACTCAAGGTGTCCGGCTCGATCGCCGGGGAATGGAAGAAATCCAATAACCGATCGTAGCAACGGGCCGCCAACCCCAGCGCCCGTACGGTACTTGAGACCCCGAGCAAGTCCGGCCGTACACAGAAGCCTGCCAGGGCGGTGCAAAGCCACAGAAAGGTGCGCTTATCGCGGCAGGATTGCCGCAGGGGCGCCACCACCGACCACCACTGTAACCACAGCTGCATCGTGCGTTCTTTCTGTCAGATAGCCCTTACTCGCTATCTGATAATATATGATAAAAAGAGCGCCATGACGCCGCGGCAAATCGAATTTCGCATCAAACGGATTAAGCGGGAGCTGATGAAGCTAGGACCGATGCGTCCGGGCGCACTGTCGATGCAATACGCCGCCTGTCAGAAGTCGGGCTGCGCGTGCATGGATCCGGTCAAGCCCAAGAAGCATGGGCCGTTCTACCAGCTCAGCTATAGCCACCTCGGCAAGAGCACGACCCGCTTCGTGCGCCCCAACTACGCCGGACCGATAAAAAAGGAATTGGCCACCTACAAGCGCTTCCGAGAATTGACCCAGGAATGGGTCACCCAGGAACTGGCTCTCTCCCAGCTACGCCTGGATCTGGCGCGCCGGAAAGACGATGAAAAGTAGCCTCGAAATCGGTACTCTCAAGGTATTGTATAGTGTTGGTCACTGTGCCAGCGTGTCGTATCTACGATCACGGCGCTCTCTCGATCGCGTTGGGGGCAAGCGATACGCTGCCAGGAGATGGAGCAATATGATCGACGTGACGAACCCAAGGTGGCGCTGCGGATATTTCGCGGCTGCGACCGTCTTTGTCTTACTACTGCTGATCCTCTGCGGCGCGCGAGCGCATGCTTCCCAGTGCGATGCGGCACCGTACGGAGACACTCAGCAGAATTTCGCTGCCGTGCTTGAGGCCGCGCAAAGAACAAAATCCATGGACAAGACTGTACGCTCTCTTGTCCTAGCAGAAATGCTGGGGACACTGATGTTGGCGTGCGAGGCGAAATTCAATCGCGGAGACCGAAGCTTGTTCTATCAGAACGGAATCTCAGACCACGACATTGACACGAATGGTCCAGCAGCTCTCACTTCTGCATTTCTCACTGCGCGCAATAAAGCCCTGGCAAGTGAGGAATTGGGGGAACAGCCTAGCGATTGTTCTCGGCCCCCATATAGAGACACGGTCGCGAAATTCAAAGCGTTTACCGCGAAATATCAGGCGACAGATGCGACAAGTCTCATAGGTGTCCTCGAAGTGACATGTAGGGCAAAATTCGATGGGGGCAGCAGTAGAGCGCTTTATACGGTCGGACTCACTGATCAGGAGATCGCTACAAGTAGCACCACTACCCTCGCCTCGATATGGATGGATGTGACGTTGAAGGCTTTAGGGGCTGCGCCACCTGTTGGCGACGCAGGAAGTGCACGAAGGTCAAAATCGGCCGAGGATTATCAGATCGTGAGCGTGCGCGATCTTGTGATCGACGGACCTAAGCTGGCGGCAGCACATGCACTTGTGAAGGTTACGGGCTCCTACGTTCTCCAAGGAAACGTCGGAATGCTCTACCCGGACATGCAGGCGGTCATGATGCCGAGATATGGCGGGCAGATGGGTAGGCAGCCTAGCATTCCAATATTGACTGATAATTCGTCGCACGAACTCCGGGAGGCTCTCGTCTCTTGTGATTCGGATCCAAGCGCAGCTCAGGTGGGATGCCAAGTCGAGATTCAGGGGGAGGAGACTATGTGCTCCGTGACAAATGGCTTTGGAGCTAATAGTCGCGCACCCTGTATTGACGCGAAGGATATGAGCCGTTGGGGGTCACGCTCGTCCGGGAAAGCTCAGGCATTTGCCAATTCGATACCAGCGGCAGTGCCGTCGGCGCGATCCGCCTCCGCGGTGACGCAAGCGGAAGTCGACGCCTTGGCGGGGCCGATGATTGATATTCCGGGCGGCGTATTTCGGATGGGCGATACGGTTGGCACGGGTGAATTGAATGAGAAGCCGCCGCATGAGGTTACGATTAAGGACTTCTGGCTGGGACGCACCGAGGTGACGCGCGGTCAGTTCCAACGCTTCGTGACCGCGACGAACTATCGCACCGAAGCGGAGCGCGATGTGGGCAATATCGGCTGCGTCACTCTGGATGTCACGACGGCTCAATTCAATTATCGCTCGGGCTTCAGTTGGCGGGATGTGGGCTTTGATCAAACCGACGAGCATCCAGTGGCGTGCGTGAGCTGGAACGATGCGAACGCCTTTATCATGTGGATCAATAATGAAACGGGCAGGCATTTTCGAATGCCGTCGGAAGCGGAATGGGAGTACGCGGCTCGGGCGGGCAGCACGACGATATATCCCTGGGGGGTCGATGCGAATAAAGGCTGCCGATATGCGAACGGCGCCGACCAGACGCCCTGGGTTGACAGGACCGGGAGATCGCTGAAAGCGCCCTGGCCCTTCAGGAGCCCGGCACGGTGGGAGGACAGAATGGAATGCAATGATTTTTATTTCTATACGGCCCCCGTGGGGACCTATCAGCCGAACGATTTTGGATTGAACGACATTATCGGCAATGTGTGGGAGTGGACGGAAGATTGTTATCACGAGGATTACGCGGGAGCGCCGACAGATGGGTCCGCGTGGATTTCGGGGGACTGCCCCCGCCGAGTATTCCGCGGCGGCGCGTGGTCCAGCTTACCCGCGAGCCTCCGTGTGTCGACCCGCCGCGGGGGCGAGACCTCGGGTCGCGCCGACACTGTCGGCTTCCGTCTTGCCCAGGACCCTTAACCCTTTTCCCTGGGTATTGCCTGATGGAGTAACTCAATCGGAGAAAATTACTTCGCACCAGCACCTACAATATCCCTCCGTACACGCATCGCATGTCCCTGCGTGACCGTGCTCCGGAGCCTGATTCCAAGAGAACGTCTTCCCGTTGTTTTGCGCGCATATGGCACAGACACTCGAATCCCCGGCCGATTGCCAAATGTAGGCTCGGGACCCTATATACCGAGCCCGCTCCTTTGTGTTTTGAAACAATCTCAGATTATTTTCCCGCATTCTTCTGGAAAACTCGGCGGCACGCGCCGCCCAATACTTTTCTGATTCGGCCATGGTCACTAAAGCTTTTTGTCCTCCACCTACAGAGACTCTCTCAACTCGGTTTTTGCAGCCCGGGCATTTACGGCTTCGGATTGGTGGCTTTGCAAACTGTATTCCGCAGTATGGGCAAGTATCGTTCGACAAATTACGACCGAACTCGTAGGGAAAACTGTCGATATTAACACGCTCGCTAACATCGGGCTCCGGTCCATCCATCGAGGCTTGACTCTTAGGCCGTCGAATTGCGAGTAATACAACTCCCAACCCTAGAATTGCAAAAATCCATACCGCCCGCATGTTGTATCCAGAATAGCTGATGCACTTCTTTACTGCAGTCTGCATCTACCGAAGCCGACCCCCAAATTCTTGTCGCGTGTCTTCCTTAGCCGAACTTGACGGATTCG
>PLBD01000362.1 GCA_003135315.1 Acidobacteriaceae bacterium
CTCTGCTGGTGAAGCCGGTCAACACCCACGAACTATTGCGCCAACTGGAAGCGATGCTGGTCACCCACCAGGACGAGAAGATGCTCGCGCAGAAATCTTCCGCCAGGAAGAACGCGCTTCCTCACAGCGTAAAACCGCAGCGCCCGGCGGCGAAGAGAGTCCAATAAGCGGCGGGAAAAACTGGTTCTCGGCTATGAGCGGCGACCTCCCAATCACTGCGTCGAGGACTTGCAGGTCTTCGCTATCAGCTTCGCGCTTTTTATCCTGAAGGCCGGCACTTCTTCTACGCTGGATGCAATGTTCTGCTCGCTGGTGTCAATAGTCTTAATCGTCGGCGTACCGGTGATTTCCACCTGATGCCCAACATAATGGCTGAGCCTGGCGGTATCGCCTGTGAGGGTATGGGCCTTCCCATTGTTATCGATGAGCGTGTAGTGACCGCCGGGGGCCTGCAAGCAACCGTCGATGGTAGTCGGGCCGGTCGCATTGGGAGCCTGCATCCTGGTCATCCCTGGATCTCCCGATTGTGCCTGCAGCCAAAGCGCAGAGAGAAGCAGCATGGTTATAAGCGTAAGAATCTTGCGCACGAATCAGCCTCCCGAAAAACGTCCTGGACTTCGAAAACGGCAGTCCAGTATACCNNGGAACACCGGCAAGGCTCAGCTGAGCGGGGACGCCGTGATCTCAGGGCATGCTGGGCAGCGGTAAGGCCCACAGCTGCGCGGGATCGAGATAGGCCCCCTGCCAACGCACAGCGGTGTGAAGATGCGGTCCGGTGGCCCGGCCCGTCGCTCCTGACAATCCGATCTCCTGCCCCTTCTTCACCTTTTCGCCTTCGGTGACGTCCAGACGCGACAGGTGCATGTAGAGCGTCATGAACCGCTGTCCGTGGTCGATGATGACGCAGTTGCCCTCATAAAACAGCTCTTGCGCCAGTACAACCTCGCCGGAGTTGGCAGCGAACACGGGCGAGCCCGGCTTGGCGTGGTAGTCGAGGCCACGGTGAACGCTGGCCAGTTTTCCGTTGAAGGTGCGGCGCGTACCGAATCCTTCCGAGACGGTCGAGTCGATTGGGGCGATAAATTTTCCTGACCACTCCGGCTCGGGCGTCTCATGGGAGAACGCGGCGTCCTTGATTTTCCTGTCGGCCTCGATGCGGGGAAGGGTTTCGGCGTCGGGTTGCACGAAACGAACCGGAACGCGGAGAGACTCGGTCTTGTAATGCGCCTGCTGCACCAGAACGTCGCGTTCCTCGTGAATGAGCTTTCCATCCGCCAGCGTGGCCTCAAGGGCAAGCGTATAGCTGCCCGGTTTGGCCTCGACGTCAACTCCGGCCAAGCCGTACCAGACGTGGGGATCGGTGGATGGAAAGAAGGCAATCCCATGTCCCTGCCAGGTGCCGAGCAGGCTGGAGACTGAACTCGCAATCTCGACCCGGAACAGGCAAGGTGAGCCGGTGGCGATGTTTTGTGGAGTCCATGAGAGCTGGATTGGTTTCGCGGTTGCCGCCGCCAGCGGCAGGGTTGCGAGGGTGAGGACCAGAGCGAAAAATGTGCGGCGCGAAAGTTGCATCCTTCGACCAGTTTAACCGCAGAAGTCGAAACGCGAAGGCGGAAGACACAACATTCCTCTGCGTCCAGAAAGGGGAGCGAGGGGCGCTAGCGGAAGATTCAAATTCGGCTGTTCAGGCGGTGGCAGCGCTGGTTCGGCGCTGCTGGAAGCACTCCCGACAGAAGACTGGCCGGCCTTGTGTGGGTTTGAAGGGGACAGTGGTCTCCTTGCCACACCCGGAGCAATTGGTCCGCGTTTCCACCTTGTGGTAATTGCCTGGCGCCGTAGTCCCCAACGTGGAGGCCCGCTTGGCCTTGCAGGCTTTACAACGCTTAGGCTCGTTGGTGAACTGCTTATCGTGGAAGAACAACTGTTCTCCCGCCGTGAACACGAAGTCAGATCCGCAGTCGATGCACTTCAGTACCTTGTCCTGAAATTCCATGGAGAGTTGCTCCCTTCAGCCCGCGACTCCCAAGCACAGGGACGGGATCAGGCTTGCGACTGCCATGCAGAACCGGACTGAGCGTTCAAGCCGGCAATCACAAATTCCAGTGCTCAGGCAAAACATCCCCGGGTTCGGCCCACCATGCCCGCACGGGCGCATGGCCCTGCAAATTAAGACTGCGTTCGACTGTTGCCACCCCAACTAGGAAGGAAGGAAATAAAGCAAGGGCCGCCATTCGGACGGCGGCCCTGCTGTAAATTAGTCCTGCTCTTTACGAGCCTTTTTGCGGCTGCGCTTGCGCGCCAGCGCTTCTTTAACGCGTTTCTTTTCGCCCGGCTTGAGGTAGAAGGAGTGACGCTTCACTTCCTTGATAATGTCCTCTTGCTGGACTTTGCGTTTAAAACGTCTCAGGGCGTTCTCTAAAGATTCACCCTCTTGTATGCGAACTTCCGCCAAACAGGAAACACCCCCAGACTCGTCCCGAGTGGACTCTAGTAGTTATCCCTATGTTACACGGGGAAGTCAAGCAAAGACTTACAGCACCAACGCGTTACGGATACACCACTAAAGTAGGGATGGCCTCTATCCTGCTTAGAAACTGAGCCTTAGCGAGAATTGCACTTGGCGCGGTGCATAGGCGTTGGTCGGAGTCAAAAACTGTGAATTCATCAGAAACTCGCCCGGATAAATTTTCCCCTTCACCGACGCGGTATACGCGACAAATTCCCCGGCGGAATTATAGAAGCCATCATCGCTGATCTGAACCCGGCTGTTGGTGCGGTTGAATACATTGAACGATTCTGCGACCAGGGTCCACACCACGCGCTCGCCGCACGCTATGGTGCGAGTGATGCGCATGTCCGTGCTGAAGTAATCGGGACCGATGAATGCATTTCTGGTGTAGCCCGGCAGGCGGTCGTTGTAGATGTCGCCGTCGCCGTTAGGGTCGCCCGCCACGGTGGCATTGACCGGCCGTCCCGATCCTGCCGTGGCCACACTGGCAAACGTCCAGTGGTTAGCCAGCGTGTTGAGCTTGCCCTGATCGAAGTGAAACCTGGGTTCGGCGATCCACGCCGCTACGAAGCGATGCCGCTGATCGTTGACGCTTGGTCCCCACTCCAGCGAAGTGGCATAGGCATTCTGCACGTTTCCCGAGCGTCCGACCACCAGCGCGTCCGGCCCGTCGTCCATGGCTTTGGCCAGGGTGTAGCCAACCTGAAAGTACATTCCATGGCTCATCAGATGCTTTACCGATACGGTCAGGCCGTTGTAGGTACTGCTGGATTCGCTTTGGAACGAGTTAATGGCGCCCAGTTGCGGGTCGGGCCGCTGCAGCGGGTTGATGCACGGAGGGTAGGGACAAGTGACCGATGGTGTGGTTTGCCAGGTGGTGAACGAATCGACAGCGTAGGTGCCGAGGTAGACGGAGCCAGTGTCGTTGTAGACGGGATAGTCCACCACGGTCGGCTTGGGAAGGTTGACATCCAGCGAGCGGATTTCATGCACCCC
>PLBD01000424.1 GCA_003135315.1 Acidobacteriaceae bacterium
GGAAAGCTCCAGCGGAAGCGCAGGCACGTTTCAGCGAGGATCCTGCAAAGCAATTCTACAGGATATGGATCAAAGCAGCACAGCCAGACACGACAGGCAGGCCAAACATGACTCGCAGAACCTTCTTAATATATCAACCAGAATCGCGTGCCGTCAACCAATTCCACAAAGATTTCCCCTGCATCGCGCGTCAAGGCGCAGGTGGACGCAAAGCAAACTTCACTGTGGCGCGCTGTGAGATGGTGCGTATGAAAAAAATGTTCGGCCGACAGTAGTTGCGCGCCCTAATCGGACTCGTTGCTGTAAACCGGATCCTCGGTCTCGAACGGAACATCCAGGCCGCCGCTTGCGCCGAAGGCGGACTCGTCGGCCATCCTCTGCAGTTCCTCTTCGAATTCCCGGCTGCGCCAACGCACCACCAGAAGCTCTTTCTGCTCCCGGCCATGACCATGGCAAAGGGGACAAAGCATGTGGTCTTTTTCAGATTGCATACGATTTGCACCTCTTCACGAGACATCTGTATTGCATCGCGAACCACAATCGCCCGCAGTGAGCCCGGTCACGCGAGCGTGTGAGAGCAGCGCAGGTTTGGGACCACGAGAAAATCACGAGCAGAATTGCGGAGATCGAGGTCTTCGACTCCGTCGACCAAAAACAAAACGCCTCCGCTCAGATGACGAGCGGAGGCGAGTTAGCAATAGCTGATAGCTGACGGCTGAACTGGCAGCTTCTTCAGTACGAATATCCGTCCGGCTGTGACACTGCCCCGACCTCGATCTGCGTGTCGACGTAGTCTCGTCCCGCCGCAATCGCCTGTTTGTCGAGCTCAAGCAGCTTGGGATTTTTCACCGTCTCTTCCAGCACGGCAATCGCCGACTCTGTGGGCAGGCACTCGGTTTCCTCCAGTAACGCCGCCAGCATCACTACATTGGCGACCTTCGCCGAGCCCATGGTGTCGGCAATTTCCGAGGCCGGCACGCAGACCACGCGGGCCTGCGGCGCGCTGAAGCCTTCGGGCAGTTTGGTGCTGTTGTACAGGATCAATCCGCCGGAAGCGACCGTGGGCCCGAACTTGTGCAGCGACAGTTCGTTCATCGCCACCAGCACTTCGGGCTGCGAGAGCAGCGGTGAGCCAATGCGGTCATGCGAGAGAATAACGTGGCAGTGGGCGCTGCCACTGCGCATCTCCGGGCCGTACGACGGCAGCCAGCTCACTTCCATCTGCTCGCGCAGGCCCATCTCGGCCAACAGTTGACCCATCAGCAGAATGCCTTGTCCACCGAAGCCGGCCATCTTCACCGTCAGATCGCGACAGTGATGATGACGCCTGGGGACCAGGTCGACTGTCTGACCGTCCGCCACTTCCAGCGCCTCGGCAATGGTCTTGTGTGGAAACTTCGCATCAACCGGCAGCTCGGGTTTATGGTCGCGGAAAACGCCCAGCGGAAACGTCTTCATCAGCGTTTCCCCAACCCACTTGCGGCAAACCACCGGGTCCATTTTCATGATGGTCGGACACGGCGAGAGAAACTCCACCAGCGAGAAGCCACCACCGTCCTTCTGGATCTGGAGGGCCTTCTTGACCGCCTTCTTCGCCTTCATGATGTTCTTCATGTCGTGCAGCGAAACCCGCTCCAGATAGGTCGGCGTTTCCAGTGCGGCGAGGAGCTCACAGACATGAATAGGCAACCCCTCATTGTGGGAGCGACGTCCCCAGGGTGAGGTCGTGCTCCGCTGTCCAACCAGCGTGGTCGGCGCCATCTGCCCGCCGGTCATGCCGTAAATTGAATTGTTGACGAAGAAGACGCAGATGTTTTCGCCGCGATTGGCGGCATGGATGATCTCCGCCGTTCCGATGGCCGCCAGATCGCCATCGCCCTGATATGCCATCACGATGGACTCAGGATTGGCGCGCTTGAGCGCCGTGGCCGCAGCCGGAGCGCGGCCATGCGCGACTTGCACGTTGCCGACGTCAAAGTAGTAATAGGCAAACACTGAGCACCCGACCGGGCTGACCAGAACGGCGCGGTCCTGAACCCCGAGTTCCGTCAGCGCTTCGGCAATCAGTTTGTGGACAACGCCGTGGCCGCAGCCCGGGCAATAATGCGTCTGGTTCTGCATCTCGGCTTTGCGTTCATACCTGGTGTAGAACGCCGGCGATTTTTCGTGAATTACCTGATAGCCTTCCACAATTTCTCCTTGGCCCCTATACGTGGGCTGCCATGCGCGCGAAAACTTGCGCCGTAATTTCCTCTGTCATGGGAACGTTGCCGCCGACGCGGCCGTAATATTCCACCGGAACGCTGCCGTTGAGCGCCAGCTTCACGTCCTCCACCATCATTCCCGTGCTCAGCTCCACCGCCAGCACCTGCTTCACGTGCTTGGCCGTCTCGCACAACTCGCGCGACGGAAATGGCCACAGCGTGATGGGACGGAACAGTCCGGCCTTCATGCCCTGGGCGCGCAGTTGATCGACGGCCGAACGCAGCACGCGCGAAACGATGCCAAAGCCGACCAGCAGAATGTCCGCGTCTTCCGTCAGGTAGTTCTCGTAACGGCTCTCCAGTTCCTGGGCAAGCTGGTACTTCGCCTCCAGCTTGCGGACGTGCTCTTCCAGCGCATCCGGCTCCAGCACGATGGAGCTGATCATGTTTTTCTTGGATTCCGCAGTACCCTTCACCGCCCAGTCTTTCTCCGGCTGAACGATGTCGCGCATCTTGATCTCCAGCGGCTCCATCATCTGTCCCACAAAGCCGTCGGTCATAATGACCGCCGGGTTGCGATAGCGGTCTGCAAGTTCGAACGCCAGCACGGTAAGGTCGAACATCTCCTGCACCGAGGAAGGCGCCAGCACGAGGTTGCGATAGCAGCCGTGGCCGCCGCCTTTGACGATGGCGAAGTAGTCGCTCTGCTCGGGCGCAATGTTGCCCAGGCCCGGACCGCCGCGCACCACATCGACAATCACGCCCGGCAACTCCGCTCCCGCCATGTAGGAAATGCCTTCCTGCATCAGGCTCAGACCGGGACCGGACGAAGCGCTCATCACGCGCTGGCCCGCCGAGGACGCGCCGTACACCATGTTGATGGCCGCCACCTCGCTCTCCGCCTGCAAAAAAGTACCGCCCACTTCCGGTATGAGAAGGGCGGCATATTCGGCGATCTCACTGGCTGGGGTGATGGGATATCCATAAAAGGCTTTGCATCCGGCCAGGACCGCGCCTTTCACGATGGCAACATTTCCCTTACAGAGTTGCCGCATGGGCCACCTCCTGTTCCGGAACGGGCGGAACCGCCGCTTTGGCCGGCGGAATCAGACGTTCGACGGTGATGGCGCCGGGCTCGGGGCAGCAGTAAAAACATGCGCCGCAACCGGTGCAGCCTTCGCCGGTGTATTGCGCCGCATGCACACCGTAATGGTTAAGCTCGGGCGCCAGTTCAAGACATTCGGGAGGACACGACTCTACGCACAAGCCGCATCCCTTGCATTCTTCAACATCAATAATGACGTTACCGCGCGGTTGCGATGACATTGTTACCCTCGTATTTCCACTTCGTAAGCGTTGCGTTGAAACCAGCGTTGCTGTTCACAGTACTCATAGAGTTCGTTGTGAAACTTGGGATGGGCAATCTGGATGAGCGCCTCGGCGCGTTGACGGATGGTGCGCCCATGCAGATAGGCGACCCCATATTCGGTGACCACGTAGTGCACGTCACCCCGCCCCGTCAGCACGCCGGCTCCATTTGCCAGTCGCGGCACGATGCGCGAGACCCGGTCGCCTTTGGCGGTTGCCGGCAGCGCGATGATCGGTTTGCCATACTTGGAGCGCGCCGCCCCACGGATAAAGTCGAGCTGTCCGCCGAAGCCGCTGTAAAACTGCGCTCCAATCGATTCGGCGCAGACCTGCCCGGTCAAATCGACCTCGATCGCCGAGTTGATCGCTACCATGCGATCGTTCGCGGCAATGCGAAACGGATCGTTGGTGTAGGCCGAAGGATGAAACTCGAAGATGGGAT
>PLBD01000281.1 GCA_003135315.1 Acidobacteriaceae bacterium
TCAATGAATGAGATCTCCACTCATGTTTCGAGATAAGACTCCCTTATTGCACCCGCGCAGAAGCTTCACACCAATCAGGTTCCATGGGGATGCTTGGCCAGATCGGCCAAAAACTCCGAGGCAGGCTCCCTTCCTGAAACCAGCAAGCGATCTCTGGCACGCGTGCAAGCGACATAGAGCAGCTGCCGCTCCGAGTCATAGGTCTCCTGTAGATCGCCATCCTCACCCACTTGCTCGATTCTACTCTGCAATGGCAGTACCTCTTCGTCGCATGCCATTACTGCAACGGCCCGAAACTCGAGACCCTTGGCAAGATGCATAGTCGCAATTGCGGCGAAGACACCGGTCATCTCTATGTGCTCATCGAGGACTTTATAATTGAGTCCTGCCGCGGCAGCAGAGTCTCTGGCCCTGGGCAGTTCTGCTTCAGAGCGAACAAAGATCCCAATCTCGTGGGCCGAGAGTCCTTCTTTGAGGAGCTTGCGGATCCACTCCGCGACGGATGATTGTTCTATCGCCGCCGTGTCGAAAATTCGGACAATGGGGGCCGGACCGTTGAAAACGGATACCGTATCCGCTCGTAAATCGGCGACGCCATCGACGTCGGTGATTTCCGTTGCGAGTAGGCGATCCGCCTGCTGCCGGATCTGGTGACTCGTACGATAATTCACCCGTAGGTGACGTGAACGACCGCGAATGTCCACCCCGGCAGCCTTCCAGGAGAATGGCTGCTGGAAGATTCGCTGCCCGAGGTCGCCCGCGAAAAAGAGTGCGTTGGGCTGGTTAGCGCCCAAAGCCGCCAAGAATTTTAGCTGTGCAATACTCAGATCTTGGGCCTCATCAACGACCACGTGCTGATACGGTTGGCTGGGCGCTGTCGCGAGCTTCTTGGCGAGGGCGTGGAATACCTGCGACTGGGTCGATAATCGCTGTGTCTTGAGATCCTCTAGTATTGCCTGGAAAATTTGCCACAGCTTTTTCCGACGCTGCTCCGGAAGTCGGGTTCGGCGTCCGAGCCGAGTAACGTCGCGATACGCCTCCCAGTTGGCCAAACCCCAGGCGTCTACTACCTGGTCCCATTCCGACATCAAGAACGATGGACTAAAGCCCCCATCTGGAACACCGCTCGCAGCCGCGGCCACGACGGAACGTAGCTGTTCGCGATTTACCAACTTCACTGGGCCAATGAGCGACTTATGGAGACGAAGCCCGACTTCGTCCAAAGCTTGCACGTCAATCCTATCGGCCAGTTGAGGCTGGTTACCAACCAATCGCCTCAAGCGTGTGTGAAGCCCGCGCTCCAACGGCACCGAAAAGGTTGTCAGTAGTACTCGGGCATCGAGGTTCTCTCGAGCTAAGTGTACGGCTCGGTGCAGCGCGACTATGGTCTTGCCTGTGCCGGCAGAACCGGAAACCCTGGCTGGGCCTGAGTAATCGCGTTCCACCCAATACAGCTGCTCCGGATGGAGGAATACCGTCCACTTGTCCCAAGGGAAGTCGAGAGCTCTCTCCAACTCCTCCACGTTCACCATTGTCCTGAAACGCCGCTTTGCGTCCGGATGCTCGAAAGGACTCTCGGGCGGCTTTTCCGGAGTTGAGGGCCGCGGTACCCCGCCTGTCGCAAGCTCGAGGAGGGCTTCCGCAGCCTCCGCTGGCAAGTGATCGGCAATCACAAGAAGCGTGTCTTCATCCGCGCTGCGCACGTCGGTAATCCATTCTTGCGGCACACCGAAACTAAGGAGTTCGTCTTCGCTACGGCCAGCAAAAAGCTTCGGCTTTTTCGGGAGGGGATTGGGAGCAGCTACATACTCTGGAACGACGATCTGCTGGACTGTCTCGCGTAACTCCACCAGCTGCGCAGCGCCGGTCTTCGGATGCGTTTCTAACTTACGTCGTTCGGCCCAAGCGTACGCCTTATCGTGGTGATCCACATAGCAGAGCAATAGACTGCCGGTCGTACGGTGTACTATCAACCGGATATCAACATTGACTCGTACGGACCAGAAATTCCTGTCCTTGCCCTTCTCAAGTTTGTGGAACGACAACCCAGGGCTTGCTGGATTCATCTGTAAATCGAAGGCCGTTGTCTTGACTGCCTTCTGTTCGTCCCCCGTCAACCGGGCAAGGCTACCGGTAAACGTGTCAGCAATGACGAAGTTCATCGGCGCATCCATCCAAGCCAAGGCCGGTGGAGACAGGTAGTCGAATTGGACGGCAACACAATCATTATTTAACCCTGAACACCCTCATTACCTCGTCGCCCAGGTGATTGATAACCTTTACAGCGATCCGGCCGGATCTGGGTTTGTCAAAGGGCCTGGAAGTATCACTATTCAGACTCTCCCACGCCTCTTGGTTGATCTCCGCCTTGAGAGTCGTCCGGAGTGACCTGTACGGGTCATTCTGGCCAAGGAAGTAGGCCTGACGAACGAAAAAGCTTTCCCCGTTGTAGTCCGTATCAATGAACCAGCATGCAATACCTTCAGCACCATCGCTGCGCACGTCGCCTGATGAAGGATCGAACACATCGACACCCTTGATCTTAACTCGTACTCGGTTGCTCTTGGCATCCAACACTTCGATGTCCGGCTCGCCGAAGATCACAAATAGATTTCCTTTACCAGTTGTCTTCAGATCCGAAGCCATATGCAAGTCAGCGTTCATCCGCGCTTTCAGCACCGGAATTCGGCCAAGCTTGCTGAATTCACTGGCATGCGCCTCGTAGTTGAACGCACACGCAATTAGTACATCGAATCCTGCGTCGCCCGCCTCGCGCGCTGCCTCAACGAGATCGGGTCGAGACACCGTGCCAAACTCCGGACCGATAAAGATACCGGCGCGCTTCTCGACATCGCCTTCCTGGTAAAGCCCTTCGGCGCAAATATAGCTGCCCGGCCAGCCCACAAGGGACGTGAAACGAACTCGACCCTCCTTGCGCGCTTGTTGGACACCACCCGCCTTCAAATTCTCTAGGATCATATGCTCGAAGCTAGTGGCGCTGCCGGGGCTCTCGCCTCGCGTTGCAGTGACAAGGGGATCGATTAAGCCATCGTATTCATCCACCGCGAGCATTCGGTGAGGGCTAAGGGATTCGACCGTAAAGGGACCTGCCACTCTGACTACTCTGCTGTCTGAATATGGCTTGTCATAAAGAAACTCAAAATCTGCCTTTGCAGCGATGGATTTGTCGATCTCGTGCTGCCGCCCGATCCTGGCCTGCCACCAATCAGCGAGCAGCTTCTTCGCCCCGTCCGACCATCGGGCATCAACCTCGCGCGGAACCTCCCACTCTGACCAGTGCTTTTTGAGAGCGGCGTTCAATTGATCACGTAATGGCCCTAACTTTTTTTGCCACTGCTCCCATATGACATCAATCTCCGCGTTGTTTGCTATGGACTTCAGGGTAATGTGCGGCACGCGCTCGTAGACAAATCCGTGGCGAATGTCCCCGTGCGCGGGCTGCGAACTGGGCGCCGTCCTAGTGGCCTCGGCTTCCTTGAGCTGGCCCTCTCGGGAATCGGCCAACAGGTAATACGGATAGCGCGCACCCATGATTCGCGCGCGGGCCAACGCCAGAGCCACACGAGAGGTATCAATCGTTATCCAACGGCGCCCCCATTGTTCCGCCGCACTTGCAGTGCTGCCCGAACCACAGGTGGGATCCACGACCAAGTCACCTCGGTCCGTGCTCATCAAGATGCATCGTTGAATTAGCTTCACCGATGTTTGAACGACGTAGACTTTTTCCTCAACCCGACTTGATAGAATTACATCTCGCCAATAATTGGTGATCGGCTTCACCGAAAAGTCGTCTAGAAATCTAATAAAGCTGATGGTGCTACCTCCTTCATGGAGGCGGTCTGCCTTTTCAACCCGCGACATTCCTTCAAATGTAGTACCCCACCACCGTGCTTTTGGTGAAAATGTGGTCCCACGGAACACAAAATCATACTTCGCGCCGGGTCCCGGTTTCGTGAGGTTGTCCACGCGAAATACCAAAGCGTTTGGGGGTAACAACGCAGGATCTTCCTTCTCGGCGGAGTTCATCCTTCGTCGATCTCCGTCGGCCAATTGAACATTGAAATACTCTGAAGTCCCTGCTGATTCATCCGACTTGGGGACAAACAGTTCTCGGTATTTCAATGCGCTTTTTTGCTTTGCGTAATGAAGCACATAATCATGACCCGAAGCCAATGCGCCAGACGCGGCGAGTCCGGACGTTTTCGCAGCTGCAATTTGCGCCACGAAATTCTCTTCGCCTAGAATCTCGTCTAGGACGGACCTTACGCGATGGACATTTTCGTCACCGATTTGAACGAAAATGGACCCCGACTCGGTGAGAAGATCACGTGCTACAGTCAGCCGATCTCGCAAGTAGGTGAGGT
>PLBD01000536.1 GCA_003135315.1 Acidobacteriaceae bacterium
AGCAAGAACAGCGATTTGCTCTTGTCACGGCCGAGTTCCTGTCGGCTCTCTGTCGGCTTCTGCTGCCGTCGTGCTTTGTCAAAAGCAGTCCGGAACGCTTCGCGCCAGTTTCCTTTGGGAGTTTCCTCCAGCGCGGACTCCTCGTTGACTAGTTCCGGATCCGGAGGTGTTGGAGCTGTATTCTGTTTCTTGTTCGTTTCCTCACTGAGCATGGTTAGCTGCCTCCCGCAGTGTGCTGACTCCAAAACCGATGGGCGCCAGGGCCGGTTTATCGACTGCCCCGGACTCCGCCATTTGCAAGAACAACGTTTCCATCGACCGCTTGTAGGGAGGACGCTCGAACTGCACCACGCCGTCGGCGCGTTCCCCAGGGCCGATCCGCCGCCGGTTCAAGCGGAAATCGACTATCGCCAACTGCTCCGCCGTGGACCAGTGCTCGTGCTTGATCAGCTTTCCCGACTTTTGTTGGCCGCCTAGCTGGACCTGTGGCGGCATCAACAGGATGGCGTGCTTGCTGGTGTTTACCACCGAGAACAGAACAATCACCTGCTGACCGCCATCGAGAACTTCGCTGATGCCCGCCCGCAGACGGTCACCCTTCACCTCGTCGCCTTCCATCCGCTCGCCGTAAAGCACAGGCATGGGAGCCTGTTGTTGGCGCTCCAGCAAGCTGTCGAGAGACTCTGGTTTGGCTTGGCTCGGCGCTGTTTCCGCCGGAGAGTTGGCTGTGGTAAGTAACGTGGGTACCAAGGCAGCGTTTGTTTCAGCAGAATTTGCGGCCGTGGTAGTGGTCCCGACCTGCGCCTTCGATACGCTGGCGGTCTGTGCAACCAGCGCGAAAGGAACGGCATCGGGCTCGACCAGAAAGCCACCGGACGGCTGGTATCGCAGCAGGAAATCAACGTTGGCTGAGTTCGGGCCTTCGCCACGGCTGACCAGGAGAAAGCTGATCTGGCGTCCTCTCGCGGTGGAAATCAGCAAGTTACTCTCGGCATGTTCGTTGGTCAGGGCTTTGACGAACACCAGGTCTGGCTCGTGTTCGGAATGCTCAACCTGAAACAGTGCCGGGTCTCCCACTACGACCGAGTTAACCGCCTCCGGGACCCGGATTGCGGTTACAAAATGTGCCGCAAGCTCGATCACGGTTATCTTGTTGTCCACCGTGGGCTCGGTACGAACCTGTGGAACGATGGGTGTTCGTTGTGCTCCTGCTGTTGCGGTCAGTGCCGCCAGCGAGAGCCAGCCGACAACTAGAATTTTTCTCATCCCGTCACCTCAACTTTTTCCTCTCCCGCGCCAACTCTAGCTGTGCCTTCAATGCTCGTCGCACGCGATACCGTTGCGCGACCCGTTTGACGTATCCCTGAACATCGGGCGAGGAATACTCCAGTCCCTGCGAAGAGATTGCGTATTCGCCGACGTAATACGCTGCGGTGATCAATCGCAGATCCCCGTTGAACTTCTGTTTGAGCCAGGCAAGATATGCAACTCCACCGCGAATGTTTTCTTGCACCAGAAACCGATTGCGCACTCCGAACCGCACAGCCGTTGCCGGCATCAACTGCATAATCCCGGCTGCGCCCTTGTTCGATACCGCATACGGATTCCATCCCGATTCTTCGTCGATGATCGCGGCCACCAGTTCAACCGGCACATGGTATTGAGAGGCGTAATACTCCGCCCACTGCGCTGATATCTCCCGCAGCGGGTATGCAGCGGCCACGTGCGCCCCTGCTGTTCCCATCAGCAGCACGAGAAAACACGCCCTGGCACGCTTCACGCTGCAGCCTCCACGGCCGCCGCCGGCGAGCCCTCTTCCGCCACGGCCATCAGTTCGTCGCGATAACGTTTCGAGTCGGCGACCAAACCTTCGAACCCGGCACGCAGCAACAAGCGCTTGCGGTCAGATTCTGTCTTAGCCAGCAGCGGCAGCAGCAAGTCCCGTTGCTCGTGCGAGATCTCATCTACGCCCAGGATTTCCAGCGCCTGTGCGAGGTCTAGCATTTCGGCGATCGATGGCGGCTTTTCCATGTTCCAGCCGCGCAAAGCGTGTGCCAGCCCAGCCAGTTGCCCTCGCAACCGTAGGCTTTCGCTGCTGCTTCGGATCGCCAGAATCTCTCTCTCACGCTCTACCGATGGGTATTCAAAGCGTAGATAGAAACATCGCCGCCGCAGTGGGTCCCCCAGACGTCGTTCCTCGTTTGAACTCAGAACAACAAAGGGAATGGTCGATGCTCCAATCGTCCCCAGCTTGGGCACTGTGATCTGCCAGGCACTCAGAATCTCCAGTAGCAAGGCTTCGATGTTGTGGTCGACTTTGTCGAGTTCGTCGACCAGGAGCACGCATGATTGCGCTTCATAGCGCAGCGCACGCAACAGTGGCCCTTCCGCAAAGAAGTCCAGCGAGTGCAACCGGCTCCTTATCCGGTCCCAGTCCTGGCCCAGGTTGGCGGATTGAGTGTCCAGGAAGAGCTTCTGCAGCGCCTCATCAAATTTTCCAATCACCTTCTCTTCGGTGATGCCCACGTAACACTGGAGGCGCTCAACCACCGTGTTGGCCGCTGCGGCTACCGCATAGGCCAGCTCGGTCTTGCCACATCCCGGCGGTCCTTCCACCAGCAGTGGTTTGCGCATACGGGCCGCCAGATACACCACCTCCAGCGTGACAGGATCGATGATGTAACGTGCCGCACGCAGCTTCGTGGCGAGTTCGCTTGCAGACGAGAACACGTCGGCTTCCTTTCGTCGTGAAAACTACAACGGAAGCTTTGCTTTTGCACTTGTGAGTGCGCGGACTTTGCGGTAATCCGGCAGACTTATACGTTGATTCGGTTTCGCGTCGGAAGCGCGAGTTCGAAGTGGCGACGACGTTTCCTGGTATCTAAGATCATGATTCTGTTCACCCGCCGTCTCATGCCAGAAGAGTTGTAGCTCTAATTGGACCGTGAAACTCAGAAGTCAGAGATTTATTTCACCAATCACACTTTGACTGGGAAACACAACGCTTTTCCGTGGCTGGGTTCGGACACTGCCAGGAGATTCCGCGGGCCGTACGGTGCTCGCCATCTTTATTTCACCAATTGCACTTTGACTGGGAGCAGAACGCTTTCCCCTTCCCGGTCAAAATCAGGACTGGTTGCCCGGTCGGGCTGTTGGTGAAGCCTTTCTTCGCGAGGTGCCTGCCATCTTTATTCCACCAATCGCGCTTTGACTGGGAAAGCCGGTGGCTTATTCGTTCTGGTATTCAGACGCCGCCATGCCACCCGCAGGCCGCGCTGTCAGTACAGAAGGTCGGCCGCGAGGCACTTGCCGTTCTTATTTCACCAATGACACTTTGACTGGGAATCCGAACACTTTTCCGTTGCTGCGTTTGGATACCGCCAGGCGTTTCCGTAGGCCGGGCTGTCAGCAACGCCTTCATTTGCACGGTGCTCGCCATCTTTATTTCACCAATCGCACTTTGACTGGGAGCAGAGTCCTCCACCTCCCAAACGGGGCTTTGCCTGGACTTGCAGCTCAAGAATCTCCTTCGGCGCGGGGTTTTTGACAGCAAAGAGATTTCGCACTACAAAGTGCCCACTGTGACGACCGATCCCATTGTGTTCAGCGACCTCTTAGCCGAACTTGCCCTACGACAGCTCCCGGGTGGAGGCTGGGCTGCTCTTGCCTCGTCTTCGCAGCCGGCAATTGAGCCAACGTGCTACTCCGCGCTCGCACTCGACTCGGCACCTGTAGGCGATATCGCACGTGCTCAGGACTTTCTGCTCCGCATGCAGAACCCTAATGGCAGCTGGCCAGTCTTCTCAGGAGATGATCAGGAGGGTGGCTGGATCACTTCGCTGGTGGTGATGGCTCTTCGCGATCTGGTGCCGGCCATACCCGCAAGGTTGCAGGGCCTCCACTGGCTGCTGAACTGTGCAGGCAAGGAAGCGAATTGGTTCTGGAAATGGAAGTTTCGTACTGCCGATCGCCACGTTCGTTTCGACCCAGACAAATATGGCTGGCCATGGTTCCCGGACACGGTCAGCTGGGTTGTTCCCACCGCATTCTCGATTCTTGCTCTGAACCAGATCCCTTGCTCTTGCGGTGGTCTGGAACAAAGCCTTTTCCGGGTCAATCGTGGTGTTGCGATGCTGATGGATCGCGTATGCCCTGGCGGAGGATGGAATGCAGGTAACGGCGTTGTCTATGGCACCGCCCTTGCACCGCACGCCGACGATACGGCGATCGCGCTGTTGGCGCTGCGTGATCGGGCAGAGGATCCAGTTGTGCAACGCTCCGTCGACTACTTGGAGCGTACTGCTCAAGCCCTTACGGCGCCTTGCAGTCTCGCGTGGGCGATCCTGGCNNCGCCGCGCTTTGTCAGCTTTTGGAGTGACCGTATGAGCGTTACTCGTCGAGATTTTCTTATTGGGAGCGCCGCTCTGGCAGCTGGCGCGACGGTTACGACTCCATTTCTTCTGCCCAAGTATCATTCCGATCAGCGCCCGAAGCGATCCCGAGTTGCGATCCTCCATGCATCGCAATACTCCCAACAACTTGACCAAATACTCGCCGAGGGCCTTCGCCTCTTCCCGATCAACGTCCGAGGCAAGACGGTCGTCCTCAAACCCAACTTAGTCGACTATATTCCCGGCAATGCAATCAACACGCATCCATTGCTGGTTCTCGCTGCAGCTGAATCATTCCGCCGGCTGGGCGCCAAATCCGTGATCGTCGCCGAGGGACCAGGACATCAGCGGGACACTCAACTAGTGCTCTCACAGAGTGGTTATGGGCAGGATCTTCGAGACGAGAACATCCGATTCGTCGACTTAAATCGCGACCAACTGATTCGTACCCCATTACGTGCCAGCTATACGGGCATGAAGGATCTCTGGCTTCCTCGGACTGTGCTGGAAGCAGACTTCCTGGTGTCGATGCCAAAAATCAAGACCCACCATTGGTCCGGTGTCACGCTCAGCCTGAAAAACATGTTCGGCGTCGTGCCTGGGGCAAGATATGGATGGCCAAAGAATATTCTCCACTGGAACGGCATTCAGGAGAGCATCCTCGATCTGTGCGCCACTGTGCCGATCCACTTCGTTATCGCGGATGGCATCGTGGCGATGGAAGGGAACGGTCCCCTTAACGGCACGCCTCGTCCTCTGGGAACGATTGTGCTTTCGGATGATCCGGTGGCAGCCGATGCGACTTGTGCGCACTTGATGGGATTCGAACCTAGCCGGATCGTGCACATTCGCGAGGGCTCGCGATTCCTTGGTAACGATTCACCCGGGCTGGTCGATCAAGTCGGCGAAATTCCCACTGCGCCGACAAGTCCATTCCAGGTGGTCCCGGAGTTTCAACATCTTCATGCATTCCGTTCCGCCCACCGCTTGACCTGTACCGAAGCACGCCTGAAGTCAAGGGACCAACAGTGAACTTACCATTCAAAGGGCTACGCGACACCCCGTGGGTCGGCGACGAGGTCGTTCGGCATTGAGGAGCACCCAGTTGCTGACACGAAGGGAGATTTTCCATGACGGGATCCCCGCGGGAACGAACCGCACTCACAAACCATCCGCGTAGGTGCCGAAGTCCAACGACCATGGCAAGAATCTCACAATTTGGGAATGAGAGCTGTGATCGAGTTGACTGTCCTGCAGAAATTCCCCTCTTGATTAAGGTCCGTCTTTGATTTATTTTACAGCGTATAGCCGTAGTTCACCCGCGCTTAGATCCGCTCCCATCTGAAGCGAGCCGTAGAACGAGCCTATCTGAAACCTGATGTGCCTAGGTTTCGGCAGCTCTCGCCAGCATGAGGAGACCGCCGAATGAAAAACCCCAATGTTCTTCTGGTCGATGATAACGGCGCTGTACTTCGCGCGACGCAGCTAGTGCTGGAGGCTAACGGATTTGTGGTAGTTACAGCGACGGCTGTCAGCGAAGCCTTGAACCAGATTGTTACCCAGCCCTTTGATGTTCTCATTACCGATCTTCACATGCCGGATCCTGGTGACGGCTTCGCCGTCGTCACTGCCATGCGTCACGCTCAACCCGACGCATTGACGTTGGTGATTAGTGGTTACCCGAATGTGGAAGACGCCATGGCGGCTATTCTTCTGCAAGCAGATGAAGTTCTGGCGAAGCCGTTTGATGCAGTAGACTTGATTAAACTCATACGCAAGAAACTGAAAACTGCCAAATCTTCTTTGAGGGCGCCGAAGTCGAGTGTCGCTTCCATATTGGAGCGTGATGTCAGCATCACGATCCAGCGCTGGTTGTCACGCGTGCAACAAGTGGAACAACTGACTGCTGTTCCGCTTTCCAACCAGGAGCGCATGGAACATCTCCCTGAGATGCACAAGGAGATCGTCTCACGTCTGCGTAAACAACGCTTGATGGAGCCAGCCGCCAGCGAATGTCCTGCCGCGGTAGCGCACGGACAACTCCGCCATTGCCAAGGCTATACCGCGTCCCTGCTAGTGCAGGAGTCTCGAATTCTGAGGCAGTGCATCTTCGAGACGATCCAACGCAACTTGGGCAGCGTGGATTTCGGCCTGGTATTGCCAGATGTGATGCTGATAGCCGACGAGGTGGACTCGCAGTTGGCTCAGAGCATCCACAGTTTTCTGAAACTACAGCAGCAAGCGGCAGTTTGATCGTCCCCGGAGGCGTGCGGCGTTCGATGTGGAAGTTGCTGAACCGCTGGAAGCAGGTCCGCCCTTGTATCCTCAATACCCTTGACCTATTTTGGCCCTGCCCGCTGCATGGTCGCGAGCCACTTGCTCATTGGCAAACAGGCTAGCAGCTTCCGGCAGCTCCACGGCGCCTGCCTCCGAGGTGACCGCGGGCTCCAGTATGTTGGAAAAGCGCGAGTTGCTACCCACTCCGCACGTGCACACCGTTTTCACTCCGCCGCGCGAATTGGCAACCCTGGCCTTGCAGAACACGAAGGTAGTCTACGACCTTCTGTTCCGCACCAGCGCCGCTGCTCCGGCAATCCTCGAATGGATCACGGAACAAGCGGTCGAGCTCTTGAATCGGCGCGTCGAAAGCACCACTGCGATTCTCCATGTGACCTGCTGAGCGTCAGAATTCTCCGGACCAGCGCTGGAGTAGGGCTGGACGTCGAAGACCTTGTCCGAAGAAGAGCTGACGGCAGACAGTGACGAGGTTTCTTGCGCCCCAGGTGCGCAGCTCGCAACATGGACGAGCACGGCGAAGAGTGACACGTGCTTACGGCCAGCACCAAGACAATGCCAGAAAAGCACCGAAGTAAGACAGCCGCATCGAGGGCGTAGAAGGACTATGCCCACTGTATAAAATAGTCCGCCCAGCGCGACCAGACTGCTGGGAATTACGTCGGCGCGATTCGTGCAATGAACACGATGTCGCTATCTTCCAGCCGGCAGCTGCGGGATGTGCCGACGGTCACTGAGACCGACTTCGTCTTGACTGACCCGGCACTGACTGCTCGTCCAAGCTGCGGAAACCCTCAAGCCGAGTACAGTCTATCGCCTGTACCCCGCCCGGATGCGCTCGACGCGCATCCCAGGTAAGCCGCGATGCACAAGTGCACCGCCAGCCAAAAGCTGAGAAATCGGTCTAAGTGAGTTCGCCGCCGACAACGCTAAACAAGCTATTTATTGACTGAGCCAAGTTGCCCATGCCAGTGAGGGCCCCAAGAGCAACTATCAGCGCGACCAGCCCGTACTCAATCAGGTCCTGGGCTGATTCTTCCTTGTGCAGATTCTTCAATATATAGATCATGGAATTACACTCCCTCTCTCTACGAATTGATTTCCCATAGTGGGCACTCCACCTGCTCACTGCATTGCTCGAATAAATACCGTAAAGCGCATGGTGGCCACTTATCGCCGCCCGTGCATCGCGCACGAGCTGCCCCTTCGGAAAATCTTGTTCGGACACTGCAAACGCGAATCACACTCCGAACAACTCGGTGGAGCATCTGACTATCCAAACGACCCCAGATAGGTAACAGCGAGGCGCTTTGTTAGCACTAGGTTAGGCTGCAGGTCGGAATCCGCGAGAGTTACCAACGAGGAGAAGTGGTGTTTCCTGAGATACTGTTCGGGATTAGCACACCCTTTGGATTCTCCCATCGACCGCTCGACAATTCAGAGTTGCAAAGCAGATGGGAGGAGTGTTGTGTTTCTCTCTCCCATCGTTGGCCGACGTGGAAATCAGCTCATCGTAGCGTCAGGCCTGAGACGGTTCGTCGCATGGCAGCGGAAAGGGCTCTGGTTCAATGTTTGGAAGACTCGACTCGCCCATCAGTAATCGGAGTGACCGCGGGCGCGCCATCGAAATGCAGTCCTCCCAAGCGGCTTCACATGTGGCGCCAGGAAAAAATCCGCAGCGTTACGCAAAGACCAGCTCTCGGACCATGCCAACAAGAGTCGCCTGTGAGGGGTAGGCTATATGGGTTGACCAACCGTTCCTGACACCGACCGGCCGCGACAGGCCAGTGCTTAACTCGGCAGGAAAGTCCAGGCTATGGGCAGTTTTAGGATCCAGCCTCCGAGCCTGCGAGCATTCCCGATCCTGATCGAGGTGAGAGCTGGACAACTCGCAGTAGGCTAAGCTATTCGACCACCGACGGCCAAATTCCGCGCGCTCTCGGCACAAATCCGATGTTGCCAACCCCTCTTTTCTAATCGCGAGAAAAAGAAAAGCATACGCGCGAATCGCGTCGCAGACAGTACCCTTTACCGACTACGCCGAATACATCCCACTCTGTAGTGTCACTTCGTAAGTGCAGCAAAAAGCACAGCCCGCAGGGGGAATTGGTTCCTGCCAACTCCGAGGGTCCCTGCGGGCTTCCCTACCAACTTGGAACGGGACAGTTTGCGGCAGAGAAGCAACCAATGTCTGTGACCAGCGTCACAACGGCAGTCGACAGTTGGAATCTTACTGGCGGCGAAACGGGGGTGGACACAGTTGCCTATGATGACCGGGGGGCAGAAATCAGCACAGCCCCACAGACATCGGATTTGTACTGCGGGTTCGGCTGACCGCCTTCCAATGGGGCTTGTCGCAGTTATCACGGCACGACCAATGCCCGACTGTTCCGCCTCCCAAGGGGTTACCTTCATGCGCAACCCGCCTGACATCACAAACAATGAGAACGTGAGCAGCGTGGAACGGACTTCCTCGCCCTGCCGGATCTCGGCGAAACCAGCGCCCACCATCGAGCCAACGCCCAAGGCGGCAACCGTCCAGACGTTCATGGTGTAGCCGGGCCCTCGAGAATTAGCGGGGGCTTTTGAAATGTTGGCTGTAATAAGAGCCTTCATGTCTCACGCCACGACGCAAGCCGCTTCATTCAGGTAAACATTAAGCTTTAGCTTAGCTGCGATGTACTTAATGGCTTGCATACCCCGTACACTATTACCTACCGGATCGAGTGGGGGAGAGAACGACGAGATTGCCAGCACTCCCGGGGCCACGGCCAGCAATCCACCGCCTACGCCGCTTTTGCCAGGGAGTCCGACCTCGTATGCCCAGTCGCCTGAGCTTGTGTACAAACCCTCCATCGTCATTTCGGCCAGGATGTGTGGGACGTTATCGGAGTTAAGCACGCGTGACCGCGTAACTGGGTTGAGGCCGTCAGCAGCTAGCGTCGCACCCATAGTCGCCAAGTCGGCGGTCGTGATTCCTATGGAACACTGCTTCGTATATACGTCGCAGGTTTCGATGGGATCGCTGTACATAGTTCCGTAGCTGTAAAGCAACCAGGCAATGGCACGATTGTGAAAATTGCTAGCGGCTTCAGATTTGTAGACTTCCTGGTTCAGGGAGAGCTGTCGTCCGGCGAAGCGGCTGCACATGGTCAGGAGCTTTTGCCAACGTTCGTTGGGCGTCGCTGCTTTCACCAGACTCACAGTCGCCATGGCGCCAGCATTTACCAGAGGGGTAAGCGGCTTTCCGTTATGCAATTCGATCGCAACGACTGAATTGAACGGTAACCCGGTGGGATCGGCACCAACCTTGGCCCGAAGATCTTCAGGCCCCATCTCCTCCATTACAAGCGCGAGACTAAAGACCTTGGAGATCGATTCGATGGCGAATTCGTAGCGAGTGTCCCCTGCCTCGAAGATCTTACCGTCGACGGTGGTTACAGCCAGGCCGAACAGCGAGGACGGAACGTTAGCCAGGTAAGGAATGTAGCTGGCGTTCTGGCCGTCGGCCACGTCCTTGAACTGTGTATGGGCTTCCTGCAGCGCGTTTCGAATCGTGGCGGCATCAGGTACCGTCGCAGTCATCTGGATTCCTCCTTCCTAACTCACTGATTGAAGCGCCACCTATCCTGGCGCCATGCTGAGCGCTCGCCGGTTCGAGTCGACCGATCTCGCGGGTGATGGCCGGTCCCGCAATCGGCGAGCTCATTGGTGTACTAGCTCTTCTATCGCTGCTTCAACCTTTGCTGGCCCTGTCTTCTCCCATGAGAACGGCGCAAAGGCATCATCGGGAGACGTACTCCTCCACTTCGACTTGCGCAAGGCGAAGATCATGAAAGGAATTCCGACGACGACGATGTTGCAGACGATAAGGATTCCCAGATAAGCGGTCGGGCTACCGACCGCGATTTGCGATGGAGGAACAAAGCTGAGCACGAATGCCAGCAAGGAACCCAGAAATCCGGCACCTCCGACGACCCACATACCAGCCATTCCGCCCGGCACCTTGAAGACGCGTGGCTGGTTGGGCTGCGTGTATCGGAGGTAGATCGCCGCCGCGAACATCAACATGTACATGATCAAGTAGAGGGTCACCGTAAGCTGACTGAGAATCTGGTAGGCAGCCTGTACGGAGGGCAGTATCACGAACATGATTGCCAGAATGGTTACGATCACGGCCTGTATCAGCAGAATGTTGACTTGCACTCCATTCTTATTCGTCTCCTGGAGCACGTTCGGCAGATATCCGGCCTTGCCTACAGCCAGGATGCCCTTGCTCGGACCGGCAACCCACGTTGAAACGCTGGCAAATACGCCAACCGCGAGCAGGATGGCAACTATGGGGGCCATAAATTCGAGCCCGAACACCTTGAAGAAATCGTGATAGGAAACCAGTAAGCTTTGGACTAGATTGATTTGCTTTTGCGGAATGATGATGGCAATGGCCAGCGTCCCGAAGATAAACACAGCCACAGAGATCACCGAGGCGATCAGGATGGCCATCGGGTATTTTTGTTGGGGGTTGTCGACATCCTTGACATGCACAGCCGACATCTCCATGCCGGCGTAGGCCAGAAAGATGCTGGCCGCAAGCACTAAACTAGCAAAATCAGCATGTTGCGGCAGCAACCCGGAAAGGTTGAGGGATATCTGCATAGGCCGTCCCTGCAGGATATAAACCAAGCCCAGGACCATGATCAAGGCGCCGGGAAACAAGGTACCCGCGATAACGCCCCACTGGCTAATCGCTCCGGAAAGCTTCATGCCCTTGAAGTTCAGGAACGTAGCCCCCCAATAAACAATGAGGACTACGGTCACAGTGTAAACGCTATTGGAGGCTAGAGCCTCATCCCATCGCTGATTGGGACGAATGAAAGCGATGGAGACGGCGGCAAACGTCAACACCGTCGGGAAATAGACGGTACTCTCCACCCACTGCAGGAAGATCGCGAGAAACCCGGCGCGCGCCCCGAATGCCTCGCCGACCCATCGGAAGACGCCTCCATCTTCGGGCCAACCGGTCGCCAGTTCCGCTGCCACCAGTGCAGTCGGAATAAGGAAGAAGATTGCCGCAAACACATAATAAAAGACGGAGCTAAGCCCATATACCGCTTCGGACGGCAAGCCTCGTAGACTGACGATGGCCGCGACGTTGATCATTGCCAGAGTGAAG